>JBKKBA010000555.1:0-2721 GCA_046714275.1 Actinomycetota bacterium | reverse complement strand
GCCACGACCGGCATCACGGGGGTCGCAGTCTTCCCGTCGCTCGTGGTCACAAACGCCGGAAACGGCTACACGCTGGTCGCGTCGTCGGCTGCCGGCTATTTCCCGGCAACGTCCGTCCCCTTCGACGTCGGTGCGCCCACGGACCTCATCGTGCAGTCGCTCACGCATTCGCCGGCGGCGCCGACGACGGCGGACATGATCACCTTTGCCGCGGTGGTCAGGAATGCCGGGAACGGGCCGGCGGGTGCGTCCACGCTCTTGTTCAAGATCGGCGACGAGACCCCGGGCGGGCCGGGCACGCTGTTCGGGGTGCCGTCGCTCGCGCCCGGCGCGACGTATACGGTCCAGCGCCAGATGATGCTGGGGGTGGCGCAGAACTACCTCAATACCGCCACCGCCGATTACACCTCAGCCGTCGCGGAGTCGAACGAGACGAACAACACGACGACGGACGCGTACACCGTCTACCCGCCCACGCCGCTGACGTTCACGGTGTCGAACACAAACGACAGCGGGCCAGGATCGCTGCGGCAGGCGCTGCTCGATTCCAACGCGCACTCCGGGTTCGCCGACACCATCGCTTTCGCGATCCCGGGCGCGGCGCCGCACGTCATCACGCCCCTGTCGGCGCTGCCCGGCATCTCCGACACCGTGCTGATCGACGGAACGGGGGCGGGCGGCTGCAGCGGCGCGGCTCCGCAGGTCGAGATCGACGGCATCTCCGCCGGACTGGCCCACGGGGTGTTCGTGGCCGCCAGCGGAACGACCATTCGTGGTCTCGCCATCACGCGCTTCACGTCGTCGGAGTTTGCCGGAATCTTCATCGCCGGCGGTGCGGGTAGCGTGGTCCAGTGCAGCTACGTCGGACTGGCCCCGGACGGGGTGACCGCGAAAGGGAACTACGACGGCATCCGGATCGGCGGCTCGTTCGTCAACACCATCGGAGGGCCGTTTGGGGTCACGCGCAACGTCGTTTCCGGCAACCTCCGCAACGGCGTGCTCATCATGGGCCCTCTCAGCGTTGACGGCTCCAGCATGGCGAACGCGGTGCAGGGGAACTTCATCGGGACCGATGCGTCCGGAACGCTGGATCGCGGTAACGCGGGCCAGGGGGTTCACATCATCCGGTCGGCCAGCAATACGATCGGCGGGGCAGGCGCGGCGCGCAACGTGATCTCCGGGAACGGGGGCGAAGGCCTCCGGATCGACGGCGCCACGGCGACGAACAATCTCGTCCAGGGCAATTACATCGGCACCACCGCCTCCGGCTCGGCCGATCTGGGCAACAGCGCCAGCGGCGCGTACATCCGGCGCGCGCCCGGAAACTCCGTGATCGGAAACGTGGTGTCCGGCAACGATGGGTTCGCGGGCATCGCGATCTGCGGGAACCTCGCGTTCTGCGGGGGCGGTGATGTGCCCGGGGTCGAGGGGGTGCCCGCAAGCAACGCCTCCGGAAACGTCGTCCAGGAGAACATCGTCGGCCGGACTGCAGATGGCTCGACTGCGCTGGGGAACGCGGGGTATGGCGTGAGCATCGATGCCGTCCCGGGCACGACCATCGGCGGACCGTCAGCCGTGGAGGGCAACGTCATCTCGGCGAACTCGGTCGGGGTGGTGGTCTTCGGCTCTCCCGGCAGCGGGAATCAGATCCGACACAACAGCATCAGGGGCAACACGGGGCTTGGCATCGATCTGGGCGGCAATGGCGTGACGGCCAACGATGCCGGCGATGGAGATGCCGGTCCGAACGACTTGCAGAACTTCCCCGTGCTCAGCTCGGCGTCGTCCGTCGGCGTCATCTCCGGCTCGCTCAACAGCACGGCGAACGCGACGTTCGTGGTCGATTTCTACAACAGCCCTTCCTGTGACCCGTCGAACGGCGAAGGAGCGACCTGGATCGGATCGGCGGCGTACGCGACGGACGCAAACGGGAACGTGTCGTTCACCCAGACCTTCGGTCCGATGAGCTCCGGGACCGTCGTGACCGCTCTGGCCACATCCCCGGGGAACAGCACCTCCGAGTTCTCGGCCTGCGTGACGGTCGGAGTGGTCATCCTGTAGCGCGCGAACGGGCGCGTCCCGAATTTGGTCAGAGGGCGGCCAGGCGCCGCTGTGCGTCCGCCGCCAGCGGATCGCGCGCGGCGCTCGGCCGCAGGGCGAGATACGCCTTGTAGCTTTCGATTGCCGCCGCTTTCAGCCCGACGCCTTCGCGGGCGCGGCCGAGCCAGTACGGTAGCGTCGCCAGATAGCGCAATGTAGGGACGTCATCGAGAAAGAGCGCCGTGGCCTCACCTCGCCGCTTCTGGCACGCCTCCAGCTCCGCGAGGGCCTCCGGATAGCGTCCGGCGGCAATGTAGCCCAGCCCCAGGCTGAACCGCGTCAGCCAGAGGTCCGCCGTCTTCTGTGCGGCGCGGAGCGCGTCGATCGCCTGCGGCACCTTTCCTTGCCGAAGGGCAATTTCCCCCTCGACGATCTTTCCGTAGGCGCGACTGTGCGGGTTGAGGTCGGAGCCCAGCTGCTTCGCGATGGCGCGGGCGTCGGTCTCGGCGCCGGCGACCAGCAGCGCGCGAGCCGCCGGTAGAACCACGGACTCCTGCCGCAGCAGGGTCACGGCCGTCCGTGCGGTCTTGATCGCCGCCGACCTGTCTCCGGCGCCGGCCTGCGCTTCCGCGAGCGCCGACTGCTTGGCCGCCTTTCCGGTCAGGCTGCCGATGGACTCGT
>JBKKBA010000554.1:0-3824 GCA_046714275.1 Actinomycetota bacterium | reverse complement strand
GTCGTAGTCCAGCCACTCCCACATGATCTCGATGCGCTCTAGACGAGTGGCGCCGGCCGGGATCTTTGCGACCAGCGGATAGACGAACCCGCGGTTCGAAAAGACCGATCCGTGGTCGAACACTGCGCGGAAGCCCTTAATCGCTTGCTCGGGATAGTTGGGCAGGGGCATCAGGTCGATTTGCCAGCCCACGGTTCCCAGTCCCGACGGTTTGACGTGATCCAGGGTCTTCGAGCGGAATCCGTCCACCTTGCGCTCGGCGCCCTTGGGACCGGTCCACCATTCCAATTCGATGCCGACGATGTCGGCGCTGATGCTGGTGCCATCTTCGTTGTAATAAAGGGCGTTCTTGACGATGTGGACTCGCGGGGCCGCGTAGATCTGCGCGCGGAAGACGGCCGGCGGATCGATGTGGGTGACCTGGAACGAGTAGGGCTTCAGATCGATGGTGGCGGCCGGCACGCTGGTGGTGCCGCTCTGGGCGGCAGATGCCGCGGTGGGCAACAGTAGCGCCAGCGTGGCGATGATCCCGGCGGCGGCAAAGGCTTGACGTGTCCTCATGGCTTCCTCCTTGTCGAGTAAGCCCCAGGATGCGCCCGCGAGCCGGGCGAAGCGATAACGCCCGCGTGACAGTTCCCTTACGCTTCCTTGCTCGGCCGCTTATCTCTGCTGATGACGAAAGGAAGCCCCAGCCGGTTCGACCTTTTGGGGTCAAGCCGGCTGGGGCTTGTGAAACTCAACAGCCTTGAGTGATCAGCCTTCGTAGTTCTTGGAAGCGACCATCCCGAGAGATGGGATGTCTAGCGGTCGATCCGGGCGAAGACGCTGGTCTGCATCGAGACTGTCCTGCCGGACGGGTCGCCCCACGCAGCGTGCACTGTGGCGCCGGCGCGAGGCTCGGCGGAACGGTTGCCGACGAAGACCGAAGCGCCCCAGAACGCCAGCACGACCAGGGGCACGATGGCCACGACCGACACGATCCATTTCCACTGCCGGCGCCCCTCGGGATCCACGCTGCTTACCGGCCGGCTGCGGGGCGCTCAGGGAGAACGTCGCGGTCGAATCACTTCGGGCACTGGTCGCAGGTGGCGAGGACCTTCCACTTCTTCGCGCGAGCGAATGTCATCGCGGCGTCTTTCGTCGGGCAGCCGACCTTCGGACTTTGCGTGTAGGGCCCGTCGTCGTCGCCCCCGCCGATCACCGGGCATGTCGCGACATGCAGATAGGCCGTTTTCGATGTGGCGGCGTCTCGGTGCAAGATGACGCCGTTGGCGATGTGCCGCTTGCGCCACTCCGAATAGGCCGGTTCCTTCCGAAAGAACGCCACGCAGTCTTCGGTCGATCGGTCTGCCTCGGACGCGATGGCCGAGATCTTGCTTCGGAGATCCGCCATGAGGCGGTCGGCATGTGACTGAGTTGCCTTTCCTTCTGCCATACGTTCCTCCCGTGGACTGGTCCATCCTATCGCGTTGCGGGATGGCGCAAGGATCGCGGTGGGCGAATCTGCCGGGCCTGTGTGCGGCGCTCCGTGGCTCGGTAGGCTCGGGCGGCTGATCAGCAAGCCCCATGATCCAGATCCGGGAGGTTTCCGCCGCGCAGACGCACGTACTGCGCCGGGCTGTGCTGCGCGATGGCCGGACCGATGTCAAGGTGGCCCATCCCGACGACGACCATCCGGAAGCGTTTCATTTGATGGCGTTCTGCGACGGCGAGCCGGCCGGTGTCGTGTCCTGTGTGCCCGGCGCCGTGCGCGACAACCTTGGTGCCGGACTTGGTGCCGGGCGCAACGCGTGGCGTCTGTATCAGATGGGGGTCGCTGCGCGGTTCCAGAAGGTGGGAATCGGACGGCGACTGATCGAAGAGGTTGCCGGGCACGTACGCGCTCGCGGGGCGGGCATTTTGTGGGCCATGGCGCGCGACTCCGCAGCCGGGTTCTATCAGTCGTGCGGCTTCCTGGTCGTCGGAGGTGGCTATCCGGGCTGGAATGACATTCCCCATCACACCGTCATCCGGGATCTTTGAGGATGGTGCGGACCGGTTGTAGTGGTATAGTAGACCCACTATGGCGTTTGTGGTGGCCCGTCCTCGGCTGCGGTGGGAGATTCGGGAGTCGTACGCGACGCCCA
The DNA here is from genome assembly GCA_046714275.1 of Actinomycetota bacterium. Classification (GTDB taxonomy): domain Bacteria; phylum Actinomycetota; class AC-67; order AC-67; family AC-67; genus JBKKBA01. The sequence goes on along the minus strand of JBKKBA010000554.1, from coordinate 1,698 downwards.
AGGGCCCTAGGGCCAGGACACTGGTTTCGTTTTCGACCCTGACGCCCGATGTCATCGATCGCGCGGAACGGGCTGCCGCCGGTCCCTTCGACCGCGACCGGGTGATGCGCGCCGCTCGGCGCGCCGGCACTCCTTTTCGGCGCTCGCCGGCCGAAGCTCTGGCGGAGAAGCTGACCCGCGCCGTTGCGAACGGTGAACAGATCCGGCCGGGTCTTCGACGGCTGCTCCACGATCGGCTTGCAGCCGCCGGGGACATGCCGCGCTCGGTCGATGACTCGGTGGCCGAATGGCTGGGTGTTTCGGCGCACGATCGTGGGCGCGCGCTGGTCGATCTGCTTGGGCTGACCGATCGCCTGCCGAAGCCCCGTCAGACCGCCCTGACCTTCCCGGGGCTTTCGGCATCCAGACTTCGCAGCCGATGACGGCAATCGCGCTTGCGGACAAAGTTGTTTTGTTGGACCGCGGACTGGCTCGGGGGCGGATCCCCCACGCCTTCGGAGGGGCGCTTGCGCTGGCGTACTACGCGACTCCGCGCGCGACGATCGATATCGACGTCAACGTCTTCGTTTCTCCAGACCGTCATGATTCGGTTTCTAGAGTTTTGAAACGTTTAGGCGCAGACACGATCCCTTCAAAGGTCGTTGCCGTTCGCGACGGTCAGATGCGAGCCTGGTGGGCCGACACTCCCATCGACGTGTTCTTTGCGTACGACGATGTTCACGAAGCGATGCGCTTGGGGCTTCGCAAGGTGCCCTTCGGTGACACGACGATTCCAATTCTGGCGCCCGAGCATCTTCTGATTGCCAAGGCCGCGTTTGATCGAGCCAAAGACTGGCTGGATATCGAGCAGATGCTGGTCGCGATCGACGATCTTGATGTCACAGAGATCCGGCGGTGGCTCACGCATCTGGTCGGACGGTCCGACGCGCGGGTGAAGCGACTTCAGAAGCTCATGACACAGATGCGAGGAAGCAACTAGCCAGGCTCCTTGGGTTTCAGGTCGCTGCGGCCGGCATGACCCGGCGTGCCTCCCGCGGTTATCGGCGGCCGCCCAGGGCGCTGTCGCCGGCCAGGAAGCTGCCGGCGAATGCGGCCAGTCCAACGTAGAGCAGGTTGACGTCGGCCAGGTCGACCTTGAACGCCGCCAGAAGGAAACACGCGACGGCAACGATCAGTAGCAATGCTCGCAGGCCCATGGGCTTGCACCCTTTCTTTCAGAGGAAACCCGTCGGGGTTCCTGTGATCGCTTGCTTCCTACCCAGCAGACTGGTTCGAAGAACCTGCACCATTTCTTCGGAGTTGTCGATTTATGAGGCAGGAATCCGGCTTTGAGCGTCGAATAATCCCCGCAACTATCTGTGCGGCATTGCCGCGGGGGAGGACAAATGAAGCGATTCGGAATGGTGGCGGCGCTTGCGCTGGTCGTCGGTGTGATGGTCGGCGGTCCGGCAAGCGCAGACGACGCGTGTGATTCGGAGGTTGTGGAAGCTGCCGGTCACTACGTCGTGGTGGACAACCTGGAAAACGCGCACGGTGGCATCTGGATCTACGAGGAGTCTAACGGCGTCGAGGGTTTGCAGCGCAACGACGACTCGTGCGCCGGCGAAGAGCCTGCCGACACCATCATCTTCTAGTTCCGACAGACAGTCAGGGAGCGGCCTCCATCGGGGGCCGCTTTCTAGTTGTCCTCTCAGAGGC
>JBKKBA010000553.1:0-3438 GCA_046714275.1 Actinomycetota bacterium | reverse complement strand
TACATTACACGAACATCTGTTCCTGTCAAGGAGGAGCCACTTGAAACCCGAAGACCTGGAAAACCAGATCGTCGAAGCACATACGATTGCCGCGACCCATCGCGTTGCGATGCTGTTCGCGCTCGCTGCCTTCGACCGGCTGCGCATCTATGAGCGAGCGGGATTCGAGTCTGCGGCGAAATGGCTGACCTGGCGGCTTGAAATCGCGCCCGAAACCGCTCGCGAGCATGTCCGTGTCGCTCGCGCGCTGGACGCGCTGCCCCAGATCGCGCAATCGCTCCGCGCCGGGGCGATCTCCTTCGCACGCGTCCGGGCGATCACCCGCATCGCGCAACCATCAACACAGCAGGAGTGGTTGAGTCTTGCCGCGCAGCTGAACGCACCTGAGCTTGAACGCCATATCCGCGACCTGCGGATGCGGCAGATCAAAGAAGACCCCGACGCGCAATCTGCAGAACGGCACCTGCGGACCACGACCTGCCTTGACGGGATGATCGCGATCGAAGGCAAAGCGCCCACGGTCGATGGCGCCGTCATCCAGACCGCGTTGCGAGCCGCAGGAAAGCAGCTCGGCGTTTCCACGGAAACCGACCCGGCGTTGCGCGGCCGGCCGATGCCCGACCGGCGGCGCCTGGATGCGCTTGTGGAGATCTGTCGAAGCTACCTCGCCGGGACCGGGCGGCGCGGCCGCCGAAGCGAGGACTATCGGATCCTCATCAACTATGACGCATCAGAAGGTACCGCCCGCATCGCCGACGGCGCCGTCCTGTCCCGCACAACGCTCGCCAACATTCTCCAAACAGCCCGTATCGGCGTCACCGTCGCCACTCCCGACGGAGAAGTCCACGCAGGCGAAGTCACCCGAACGCTACCCCGCAGACTCCGGCGCGAAATCCTGCTCCGCGACCGTCGATGCCAATATCCCGGCTGCCGCAACGACGTTCACATCGACATCCATCACAAAGTGCAACGAAGCCAGGGCGGAACGCACGATCGCGCCAACCTCGCCGCCCTCTGCAGCTACCACCACCGATTCATCCACCGAAACGATGCACAACTCGAACACGATCAGCACGGCCGGATCCAGGTCCGACTCCGCAACGGGACACTCGTCGCGCACCATCCAGGAAACACCGACGACAGAAGGGCGGATCTTGTGAGCGCGTGAGAGCCGACGACGCTCCCGCACGGCAGGCTCACTCTGCTCCGCGAGCGCTGGTCAGGTCAGAGGGTAGCGGGAACCGGTTCTGCGGCGTGGGGTGACTCTTCGGGATCGGTCTCCGTCCCTAAGTAGGCGGCGATGACGGCGGGGTTGTTGCGGATCTGGGTGGGGGAGCCGGTGGCGATGATGCGGCCTTGGTCCAGCACCGATATCCGGTCCGACAGGGCGGTGACGAAACGCACGTCGTGCTCGACGACCAGCAGGCTGATCCCCAGGCCCGAGCGCAGTCCCAGCAGCAGCTCGCCCAGCCGGTCGGTCTCTCGTTCGTCCAGACCGCTGGCCGGTTCGTCCAGCAGAATCAAGCGCGCGCCCGTCACCAGCGCGCGTGCCACCTCCACCATCCGTAGCACACCGAACGGCAGATCTCCGGCCCTCGCCGAAAGCACTTCGTCCAACCCGACGGTGGCGCTGGCCGCGCGAACACGTTCCCGCGCGTCGTCCTCGTCGCGCAACGCCCGATCGGTCAGGAACAGATGTGACCCCGGTCCGGCGACGCCGTGCACGTGCGTGCCGACCAGAAGATTGTCGAAGACGGTTGCCTCTTTGAAGAGCTGGATCGATTGGAACGTGCGCCCGACGCCCAGCGCCGCGCGCTGGTGCACGCCCAGCGCCGTCGCGTCGCGGCCGAACAGGCGAACCGCGCCGGCCGAAGGCGAGTTCATGCCGCAGATCGCGTTGAACAGGGTCGTCTTGCCGGCGCCGTTCGGTCCGATCAGGCCGACGATCTCGCCTTCGCCGACCAGGATCGATGCGTCGGCGACGGCAACCAGCCCCCCGAACTGCACCGTGATCCCGGCAGCATCCAGCGCCGGAGCAGGCGGAGCAGCCGGAGCAGACGGCGCGGATCCGTTCGTTGCCGGCGGCGCCGCCGCGGCTGGGATCTGTGGCGAGACCAGCAGAATTCGAGGCGCGTCATCGGGCGCCGACGTACGTTCCGACGGCCGTTTCAGCGCGCGCGCGATGAAGGAGCGCGTCTTTGCCGACGAAACCAGCACAGCGGTCAGCAGCAACCCGCTGGTGACGACCTCCAAAAAGCCGCTCAGGAACTGGAAGCGGAAGAAGATCTCGTAGAGCGCGGCGAACAAGATCGACGCCGCGACGGCGCCGCCCAGCCGGGTCAGCCCGCCGATGGCCGCGATGGCCAGGAAGAACAGCGACCACTTGAACGAGAACTGGTCGGCACTGGCCGTGCGCTGGTCGATCATGATCAGGTTCCCGGCGATGCCGGCAAGCGCGCCGGAGAAGGCGAACGCAAACAGCTTGGTCCGCCGCACGTCGATGCCCATCGAAGCGGCGGCCAGCTCGGATCCGCGAACCGCGAACATCGCGCGGCCGGTGCGAGAGTCCCGCAAGTTGGCAGCCGCCGCGATCGCGATCGCCGCTGCGGCCAGTGCGACGTAGTAGAAGATGCGTCGCTGCGTCAGGTCGAACGACGGAAACGCGCCGGCCCGTCCGACGACGGTGCTGCCGATCTGGGACGACCCACCCTGACCCGCCAGCCACGACTGTTTGAACAGATATGCGTCGGCCATCCACCCAAAGATCAGCGTGGCGACGGCCAGGTACAGGCCCCGGACGCGCAAAGCCACCATTCCCAGGACCAGCGCCGCCAGGCCCGACACCGCGGCCGCGATGGGAAGGTTCAGCGGGAACGGGATACCGGCTCCGCGAGCCAGAAGCCCGGTTACAAACGCCGCCAGTCCCACGAACGACGCCTGCGCCAGCGAAATCTGTCCCACCCATCCCGTCAGCACGACCAGCGACACGGCGATCACGGTGTAGATCGCGGCGATGCCGGCGTCGCCGTGCAGCGAGTCGGCCAGCCCCTGCAAGGACTGAGGGAACGGGATCCAGGGCCACCCCACAAGCGCGACCAGCCCAGCCCACAACCACGGGCTTCGCAGATTGAGCCTTCGCGGCGCGCGCATCGCCGGCGCACGGCCCGTCGCGTCATCGGTGCCCGACAGTTTCGCGCCGCGCGTCGCCATCACCAGCAGCGCGACGACGGTCAGCACCAACTGCGCAACACCCGGCTGCGCTCCGAAGGATCCCAGCCCTTGGACCATGCCTTGCACCAGTCCGACGATCGCGGCGCCGGCAACCGCCCCGCCCAGCGAGCCCAACCCCCCGATCAGCGCGGCGACAAAAGCCGGGAGCACTTGGCGGGCCAGCAGGTACGGCTACAAGTTCGTGACGCCGGCCAGCAGCACGCCGGC
>JBKKBA010000552.1:0-3477 GCA_046714275.1 Actinomycetota bacterium | reverse complement strand
GCCGTGGCCGGTCTGCGTCGACTACCAGTTGTCGCTCGGCCGCTACGAGGGCTACTCGGGCGTTAGCGCCAGCAACTCGCAGAAGGACTTCGACGCGATCACCCGCAGCCGCATCTCCTTCAGCCTGAGCGGCAACACCATCACCGCGACGATTCCGTGGAACCCCACGACCATCAGCGGTGTAGACGGCGACGGCTTCCTCGACGACTCGCGCTCGTTCCCGTGGAAGCTCGGCATCGACGGTCAAACCAACACCTTGAAGCAGGCGACCGCGACGATCCTGGGGCTGGTTTCCGTCGGCGTGAACACCGTGACTGCCGTCAACGCGGTCTGCACGGATTCCACCGACAACCTGGTTCCGGATGCGCAGGAGCCGATCAAGGGCATCGGTGCGACCGAGGGTCAGGTCAACCGTCAGATCGGTACGACCACGGACGATGTGCAGGATCAGATCGGCACCGGCGACCCCGGCAAGGACGACGGGATCTATCTGCACGGTGACGGCTCGCAAGAGAAGGGTGACTGCATCAGAGGCATCACCGGCCTGCTGACGGTGCTTGACTGGAACGACGCCGGATTCGAGTTGCGCATCTATCCGCGCAACCCCGGATACCTGGCCTCGACGACCAGTTTGTCGTGCCGGTACCCGGTCAGCGAACGTCCCACCGCGATCGCGCTCATTGCGACCGTGGCCTTGAACGGTATGGACGCACCGAAGGTCGGTGGAGCGCAGAACGCGGTCTACCAGGGCTCGGCCAACAACTGGATCACGACGGACACCAATCCGTACGACCGGCCGTGGAAAGTTCGCGTCTTCGCCGCGAACGGGACGCCGGTTCTGACGCAGTCGGGAACCACGGTTTCGAACCCGATGCCGACCGCGGTGAACCCGCTGGGCGGCGTGATCGGAACGGACAAGCCGTGCCAGTACACGTTCTGGATCCCGGGTCTGCACTACAAGGGGAGCACCGCCCCGTTCACGATGTAGCCGTACCGAATACCGTGTAACGGAACCGAATATCATCTTTGGAGGACCGGCTTCGGCCGGTCCTCCATGGTTCCTATCAGGAGAGGGGACAATGCGGATGTTTCGCAGGGTTGCGCCGGCGGTAGCCTGCCTGATGATGATGGCGGCCTGTGGCGGGTCGGCTCCGAAGGCTGATCCGGCGCCGACTGTGGCGACCCAGTCGACGGCGCCGACGGCGCCGACTGTGACGACCGCCTCGCCCGACCCGACCAAAAATCCCTTGCCCGGCCGCGATCTGACGCCGGAGGAGCGGCAGGCGCTGGGCATCGACCGCGAGAATCCGTGCCAGGAGGCGATCCAGCACTCGCCGGCCTCCGGGGAGCCCGGCTCAACCTACATCCGAGCCGCGACCCGGCCGTCAATCCGCTGGGGCGGGCCCTGCGAGGTGCTCAGCCCCGGTGAAGCGTGCGAGGTCAAGTGGTACGGCGCCTACGTGGTCATGACCGGCGATTCGGCGTACCTGCGGTTCCAGGCCTGGGCGAAGGGCCGGCCGAAGCCGTTCAAGGAGATCACTGCCGGGCCGCTCCCGGCCGAGAACAACTTCCGCAACGCCGGTTTCCCGGTGGTCATCCCCAGCGGCACCAAGGAGGTCGGGTTCCGGATCATCCTGCTCGACCAGGCCAAGACACCGGTGGCGATCACCGACCTGTACTCCTACCTGGTCGACTGTCGTAAGGAGTGAGCGCCTCGCCGGACAATCCGCACGCCGAAAAGGATTTCCGGCCGCGCAGATCGAAGGATAGATAGGCTGGCATGGTTCCTGGCGACCGCTCGATGATCATTCTGGGGTAAAAACATATGCTTCGTGACAAGCCGTATCGAGTCATGCTCATCGGCCTGGCCGTACTCGCTGCGCTATGGATGCCGGCTGCGCAGGCCGGCGAGCGGCGCGGCACGTCGTTCGGCCGTTCCTCGATGTCGGGATCGGGCAAGACGACGATGCAACTTGAGACGGTGCCGGCTCGGGTTGCGCGCGTCGTTGTCCGGCCGGGAACCGGTGGCCGGGAGGCGTGGGCGCTCGGCGTCTCCAATGCTCGCGTGCCCGGCTACTCGACCGAGTCCATCGGGCAGGTCGTCTTTCTCAAGCATGTTCCCGCGACCGGCTGGGTGGTCGTCGGTCCGCCGCTCGACGCACGCGGGCGCCCCTTTAATCCGGTCCTGTCGTCGTTCTCGTTGCGTGCGAGTGGCGAAGGGTGGGCGGCGGGCGATGCCGGCACGCTGCTGCACAAGCCGGCCGGACTGGACGTGTGGCGCGAGCATCCGCAATCCAAGGTTGTCACGCGGCAGTCGCTCAACTCGATCTCGCTGTCCAAGGACGGCGGCTACGCCGTCGGATCCGGTCCGACGATCCTCCGGCTGGAGGGCGACCGTTGGACGGCCGCTTCCCAGAGCGAGATGAGCGAGATCGCCGCGCAGACCAACGAACTCCACAGCGTCGCGGCGGTCTCGGCGAACGAAGCGTGGACGATTGCCACCGGGCAGGTGAGCGGCGTGGACTCGACCAGCCTGCTGGTCTACCGCCGGACCGCGACCGGCTGGGCGCGGGTCACGACCGGCCGGGCGATCTTCGATGCGCCGCCCGCGAAATCGCCCGACGGCGCGCTCAACCGCAGCGCGGAGGCCGGTGCGGTCGCGGCCGACGAGCGCGGCGCATGGGTCGGGGGGCGCATGTTCCCGCGATCGCCCACGGCGCCCGACGGGGATTCCTCGCCCGGCGATAGCTCGCGCGCCTTCGTCATCCACTTCGATCGCTCCGGGCTGGTCACCACGTACTGTCCCGACCAATACGGGGATCGTGTCTCCGGCTTCGACGCGACGCGCACGTGTGACCAGCCGTTCCCGACGACGCCGTACCACGTCGCGTCGCTTTCCATCGCGCCGGGCGGAGACGTGTTCGCCGGCGGCCTGGGGCTGTTCCGTTTCTCCGGCAGCGGGTGGTACCGCGAGCCGAACGCCAACGGCTACTTGATCTCGATCTCGATGGGCTCGAACACGGAAGGCTTCGTCGCCTCGCCGGGCCGCTCGCTGGGGTCCGGCGGGATGATCCGGTCCAGTTCGACGACGATCGGGCGCTGGACGGCGTCGCCGAAGCGTTCCGCGACGGCGCGCTGGGCCCAGCCGCAAAGTCAGCTCCTGCGCGGGCTCGCGCTCGCGGAGGACGGATCGGGCCGCGCGCTTGCGGTCGGCACGTTCGGCGCGGGAATCATCTTCAGCGGCGCCGCGTGGGACAGCATCGACCCGGGGACCGGGCTTGTGCTCAACGCGGCCGCATGGCCTGCCGGCGCGGAACCGTGGGCGTTCGGCGGGTCCGGCACGATCCTGCGTTTGCGCGGTACGTCTTGGGAGCTGATCGATTCGCCGACGACATCGAGCCTGTACTCGGCTGCGTTCCGCAGCCCGGTCGAGGGCGTGGCCGTCGGGCTTGGCGGGACGATCATCGTCTATAAGGG
>JBKKBA010000551.1:0-4190 GCA_046714275.1 Actinomycetota bacterium | reverse complement strand
ATGGCGCCGTCCATGTAGCCGTTCCAGACCTCGGCGGTCTCGGTGCCAGCCCAGTGGATGCGCCCGCAGGGGCGTCGCAGCGCGAAGCCCAGCGAGGTCCACGTTCCGGGCGGGAGGTAGCCGGCGTAGCAGCCGCGGCTGTAGATCTCCTCGGCCCAGGCGCGCTCGACGTACTCGATCGGCGACTTGGCGCGGGGCCCGAAGAAGCGGGCGAAGCAGGCGATGACGGCGTCGCGTCGCTCCTCGAGCGACACGCGTCCCAGAGCGCGGGCCTGCTCCCCTTCAAGGAACCCGAGAAGCACGCCGACGCCACCGGTGGACGGTGTGTTGTCGAAGACGACCTTGATCGGCCCGTCGGTGCTGGTGACCTGGCCGGAGAACCCGTCGCCGCGCCAGAACGGCTCGTCATAGACCGCCATGCACTTGATGACCGAACCCTGCGGCGCGCGCTGAGTGAACTGGTCGCGCCACCCCGGCAGCCCGGGCTCGTAGTCGAGGCGCCCGGCGAGGGTCGGCGGGATCGCGACGATCACGTGGGCGCCATGAGCCTCGACAGCGCTGCCATAGACGGCCACCGACTCGCCGTCGTCGACGATCTTGCTGACGGGGGCGTTGAGCACAACCCGGTCGCCGAGCCGCTCGGCGGCGCGCTGTGCGATCAGCTGTGAGCCACCGACGATGCGGTGTTGCTGGCCGCCGCCGTCGGTGGAAATCAGCGTGTCGATGCCGCCGCCGGAGTTGACGTAGAAGAGGAAGTGCAGCAGCGAGAGATCGGCGGGCTCGGCGGCAAGCACCCCCTCGCAGATCAACTGGAAGAACCCGCGGGCGCCGCCGGTATAGGTATGGCGTGAAAGCCAGGTCGCGACGGTCTGCGAATCCCATTCGGCGGCCTTCGCTGCGCGCCAGGGTTCGTCAAGGGGTACCTGCTTGGCCATGCGATCAAGGCGCGCCTGCGCCTGGGCGACATCAGCGAGCACGACCGGGTTGAGCTTGGGGATCGCGCCGCGGTATCGCGAAAGCCGACCCTTGTACTCGAACTGGTTGAAGCCTTCGTCGTAGGTCTCGAAGAGCTCCAGGCCGAGCTCGCGGATCCAGGCGTTGACACGCAGCTGCGTCGGGCCGACCCACTGGCCGCCGACCTCGACGATCCCGCCACCGGCGAGCTGGTGGTTGAGCAGACGTCCACCCACACGATCCCGCGCCTCCAGAACCGTCACGGACAGGCCCGCATCGGTCAGGTTCTGGGCCGCCGCAAGGCCTGCCAAGCCGGCTCCGACGACGACGACATCGGCTTCGTGGCGCTTCATGATCAAAAGTGTCCCACAACTGGCCCTCGGCGTCCTTCGCAAGATCCGTCGATGACGCATGCTCCGGACGAGAATTAGCAGCGGTCGCGCACGCGCCCCGCTGCGGGATCCCCAACGCGACCCCTCTCTCCGAATATCCCTTGCCTCGATGGTGACCGACGCCTTATGCGGGTCCATCCCGATGACTACTTGATCCATAACAGCCTCTCCTCGCATCGTCGAACATCTATCAGCGAGGACGGGCACCGCTACTTCGAGCTGAGCAGACCCTTCTTGAGCCATGCCTCGCCACGGCGCCCCGCCGATTCCGCATGCCATGAAAGAGCCACGCCCAACCGAGGTGGGCAGCCGCGATGAGAGCGTCCGACCGGGCACCTGACTCGAGCCTGCGCCGGCCCGAGCGGTCTTGGAAGACATAAGTAGCCGCAGACAGCGTGCGCTGCGGCCATCCGGAGCCGCGAATCGGCGACGAGTGAGCAGCGGATGATGCGCTTGTCTGGTGTCAGGTCGCGGAAGGGGGTACGTTCGGGACGTGAAGTCTCCACGCGATTGTGCGCTTGAGTCCGAGCAGCATCCTCAGCTCCCGCCGGGCACTGACGAACGCGTCTCGGGTTACGGCGTCATGGGGCAGCCGTTCGCATCTGGCCATGTGCTCGGGCTCCGCCGGTGGACCGCATCGTCAGTCGGTGACCAGTTCACCTCGATATGGCATCGCGACCCCGACGGCATCTGGCACTTCTACGAGTCCGCACAACCCCAGTTCGCCTGTTCGCGCTGGTTCGGCCACGGCGTGCAGGAGTCGACCATCGTCGACATCGATGTCACCTGGGACGCGCCGAATGTACTGCGCGTCACCTCGCCGCAACTCGTCGACTGGACGCTCACCCTCGACAGCTCGCCCATGACACGGGTGATGAGTAGCGTCGGCCGACTGCTGCCGCTCCCCGCCTGGAGGTCGCCAGCGATGCTCAAGGCGATGGGTGCTGTTGCGTCGTCGACGTTGGGAGTAGGGAAGGTCGGCATGACGGGACTGACCGCCAATGGGCTGCCCTTTGACGCCAATCCGCAGCGGATTTGGCGGGTCGTCGATGCGAGCGCGAGGATCAATGGTCAGGACGCCGGGCCGCCAGCGCCCTTGCGCGAGCAGGCCCGCCTTGGTGATTTCTGGATCCCTCAGCAGGGGATCTTCGCGATGGGACGTGTCTTCGTCGGCACCTGAGGGAACGCCCGGATCTTGCCGCGGATACCGTTCGCTCATCCGCCATCCGGTCATGGCTCCCATCTATGGCGACTTGTGTCAAGGGCTAGGGGGCCGGGAGGCCGTCGAGTGTGCGCCGACGCTGGTCGGTGTCACAACGTCGTTCGTCCGGTGGGGCGCTCCACGTTGACACCTCCGGCGCGTCGGCGCGACGGGGCGGCTGTCCCCCGAGCGGTGCTCTTCCTCGGCGCCGTGGGAGCGGGTAGCGTCGCGGGTGCGGGTCCGGGCTGTGGCTTGTCCGAAGAGCCGATGTCCGGGGTCACGTCGGTCGCGCTGGATGACAGAGTCGCCCCCGAGTGCCTCCCGAGCCCGCATCCTTCCCCACGGCAATGGTGCGATCCCTGGCGTCGGCGACCAGCTGGCGGTAGACCACGTCGGACAGGCGACGTTTCAGGCACCGCAACGCCTCCAGGGATGCCTTGCCCTCGGAACGCTTGCGCCGGTAGTAGCCCGTCCGTCGGTGTCGTTGCGGAGTTGGACGATGCCGGCCATGTACAGCACGTGGTTCAGCCGCCGGTTGCCGGCCCGAGACAGGCGGTGGTGGGTGTGTTCGCCGCTGGAGGCATCGATGGGTGCCGTCCCGGTCCAGGACGCGAAGTGGTTGCGGTTGGGAAAGCGGGCCACGTCCGCGACGTCGGCCAAGATCCGGGCGGCCCCGGGCGGCCCGATGCCGTGGATGTCCATCAGATGCGACCCGAGCGCGTTGACCGCTGCCTTCAGCTCGACCTTCATCGCCTTGAGCTTGACGTCGAAGCGTTCCAGGTCGGCCAGTTCCTCGGCGGCCATCCGCCGGCGGGTCTTGCCCACGACATCACGTGGGCGCACCGTGGCAAGCAGCGCCTTGTACTGCGCGGTCGACTTCTTCACCGGGGCCCCACCCGGGAGCAGCTCCAAGAACAGCCGGTGCAACCGGTTCAGGGCCTGCGCCCGAGCGTGAGAGATCTCGTCGCGGCGATCACACAACAAGCGCAGCGCCATCAGCGCCGGGTCGAGACTGACCTCGCGCAATCCCTTGTCCCGCAACGCGACCATCACGATCGCGTGGGCGTCGGTGGCATCGGCCTTACGACCCTGCCCGGTATCGAAGACCCGGGCTCGGGCCGCGAGCTTGGCTGGCACGTCCAGTACACGTTCCCCGTCGGCCAGCAGCCGTTGTGCGATCGGACGGCCGATGCCGTTCGCGCCTTCGACCGCCCACACCCGCTCGGGCCACTGATGCGCCACCTTCAACAGTTGCCGATAATTCCCGGTGTCCGTGCCGAACCGGCCCGTCGCAAGCAGCACCTCTCTGTCACAGCTTCGCGGATTTCGGACATGGTGCTTTGTGAAGTTCTGAGAGTCCGCAGCCGGATCCCATGTGACACAGCCGGAGCGTTGACGACGGGTTTCATCCTGGCCGTCCGGGTCCGGGCGTTGGCACGTCGAAAGTGGTTCCGCCTAGGAATTAGTTGGTAGCGGTCCGCGGCCGCTGCCCTCCAAGGGTGGACGTCAGGCGACGCCGTGTCCACAATGGTCGGATGGGTGAGCAGACCGGCGAGTACCGCAGCTTGGACGCCATGCCAGGTATTGCGCCGCCCGAGCCAATGTACGGGCCTGCGCTCACGATTGAGGTCGACGGGGAAGCC
>JBKKBA010000550.1:0-7553 GCA_046714275.1 Actinomycetota bacterium | reverse complement strand
GGTTTATGCAGCGACGGGCGGAGGCTCGGGCGTGGCGATAAGTGCCTTCATGTAGCGGCCCATGAACACATCGGTCGCAACCGTGTCTGTCGCTAGCACGAGGAGGATGTAGTCGCGGAAGCTCCATAGATGCACGACATGGTCGTACCACTGAGATTTCACAACCGGCACTCCTGCGATAGTGATCCTTTGCGGCTGCGCCTTCGCAGATTGGATCATGCGAGCAATCATTTGTTCTCGAAGACCGTCGCTTTTGGCAACGGCCTCCCCCACTTTCATTGCGAAGATCACACCGATCTGAGTGTCTTCGTTCATGATCGAACGGGCACTCACCTCAAAGTTCACGCCCGGTTGGTCGTACGCAGACTCCATACGGTCCATCATCATCTGGCGATCCTCGGCCGTCAGCTCCCCGAAGTAGTACTTGCCGTTCAAGACGTACGGCATCGCGGGCTGCTCGATGCGGGGCTTTTCCGGCTCCGTTGCTGCTGGCACTGTGCGCTGCTTGCTGGTTCGCGATGCCGCGACGCCGACACCAGAGGCCAATACCGCGATTGTCGCGACGGCGATCACCGCATGCACTCGAGTCCAGCAAAGGGATCGGCGTGCGATGCTCGGAGGAAGCATGGGCGGCGGAGTGTCGGAGTGAGGGGCGTCGGAACGCATCACGACACAGCCCCCAGCGACGGAACGCCGAGCGGGTAGAACGGCAGGGTGGCCTCATCGGCGGAACGATATGCTGCCCGCTTCCATTGGAGCTTTCCTCGCGTGACGAAACCGCAGTCCACCTCGAAGCGAACGGTCATGGAATCGACGAGGTCGTCATAGAACGAGATCTCGTCGATGGCGAACCACCCTTCGAGCGTGTTGCATCCGCTGCCGTGACGTCCGAAGTCGACGCCTCCCTTCACCGGGTTGTGGATGCCGCCGGCACGACGAAGGTCGGGAAAATGGCCCGCGAACGCCTTCGTGAATCGCGCAGGCAGCACAAACTCAGCGTGGGTCCAGTGCGACCCGGCGCGATCCCACGCCGAGAAGCCGATCCGTCCTTCCCAGTGACGGACTTGCATGGTCACGTCGGCTGAAGCCTCCAGCGAGGTTCCCGTCGGACCGCCGTACCGGCCCGGCGTGTGTTCGAGGTACAAGGCGCTCACGTTCGGCGGTGGCAGCTTTTCTGGCGGCTGCCACGAAGGCGCGGGCGGCGCGGTGGGGAATATCGGCCGTTCCAGTCGGTTCCAATGAATCTTGCCGCGGTATGGGTCTACCCCATAGCCGCAGGGCTGCTCGAATCGCATCGTGACCGCGTCGATCCATCCCTCCGGTCCGTAAGTGACGGCGTCGATCGCAAACCGACCGGGGCGTCCGTGATAACCGACAAGCATCGAAGCGCTGTCGTGCCACAGCTCACCCGAAGCGTTGTACGCGCCAACGACCGGACGGAATTGACCGGAGGGAACTTTGAACTGATCGTAGAGCCAGGATTCCCAGTTGATTGAAACATTTATCAGGCGTCCGTCGTGACGAACGTCGATCACACCATCGCTAAGAGTCAACAACAGACCGCTCTTGGCGCTGCAAGGAAGGTTCGGCTCGCGATTCAGATACACATACGAACGACCCATCGGCACAGCGCCTGAAGGTGGCTGCCAACTCAGCGTCCCCGGCGGTTGCGTAGCGGGGACTGGCGTCCCCGGCGGCGGCTTCGGTTGATGTGGTCTTGGTGGCGGGGGCGGTTGAGGGATATACGTGAACCGCTGGGCACCCTTCGCAAGCGGTTGCGTGATGACGCCATGGGTACCGCACGGCCTGCCGATGCCTTGGTGGAACCGACCGCAAGCCCTGCCCTCCGCCATGTCGGAGAAGAAATCGACGCGAAAGGCGTAGTCCAACTGGAAGGTGCCGCCGCGCGTCGATGGGTCAACCGGAAAGACGTACCCGGTGACTCCGTTGACCACTCCAGCCGACGCGACCCAGGACCGACGAGTCGCTTCTGGGCCGTTCGGGTCGCTGAAGAGGATCATTCCCGCATGCGCCACCGGATAGCCCGGCGAGGGGCGCACAGACATCGTGGTGGCGACAAGAATGCCTGCGACCGTAAGGTAAACAGACAATCGAGAACTTCGGGGGTGTAAGCGCACGTTCCCACAACGACGCATGCTTGGTTGAGGACCCGCACAACGACAAAGGTTCCGGCCGGCGGTGTCCCAATTCTGCGACGATTGCCGGATAGTCCTTGTAAAAGTGTTCCGCCCCTTCCTCACCGCGGGGAGGGTCGCAAACATACGCCGTTGCTGTTGCTTGACTGATTCCCGTCGAGCGCTAGGCGCGGGCGGCGACTTCGTCGAAGACCTGCTGGGCGTGGTCGTACATTCGTTGCGCGTCTTCTGGGGTGTCGGCGATTGCGGTGACGCCCAGCCGGCCTGCGACGGCGACGGCGGAGATCAGGTGGAACGCGTAACCGGTGAGCGTGTCGGCGTCCCATCCCAGGCCGCGTTGCTCGATAGTGTCTAAGACATCGTCGGGCGTGAGGCGCTTGTACGCCTGGGACTCCAGGTGGTCGCTGGCCACGTAAAACTTTGCGCGGCCGTCGGCGCCGCGAAGCTCGTCCTGCTCTGCATCGTAGACCCCGTCAACCAGCGCCGCGAGGGTGACGAAGGGATGGGTGGTGCCGCCGTTGCGGAGATTGATCTCGATCGCGCTCGCGTTCCACTCGCCCTCACGCGCCCGCGTGCAGACAAAGTCGATGCCCAACCGCCCGAGCGCTCCGTGCGCAGTGAGACATTCAGAGATCGCTTGGGCATGGCGGCAGATCGCCCTTGCATAGGCCGGATCGGCCGGGAACCGCGCGCCCAAGAACGTCTGGCCGGTCAGGCCGCCGAGCATCTGGTCGTGCGTGCTCAAGATCTCCACCAGACCCTCGGGCGAGATACGGACCTGGACGCTTGGGCTTGTCACTTCGTCCCCCGTCAGGCGCTCTTCGACGATGCCGCCGGTTCGCTCCAACGCGTCGAAGAAGGCCTCAACGTTTCCTTCCGGATCGTCGAGCTTCACAACGCGAACCCGCTGCTCGATTGAACGCCGGTCGTCGGCGCCGCGAAGGTTGATGACGCCGTTCCCGATGCCGCCGGCCGCCTCGTTGACCTTGAGCATCAGCTCTTGGATGCCGGGACGCTCGGCTTTGATCTTTTCGATCGCATCGATGATGTCGGTGGTCGAGTGCACGTCCTCCATGCCCGCGGGGTGCGGCACGCCCGCTTCGGCAAACAGGCGCCGTGACCCGCTCTTGGTTCCCATCCAGCTCAAGTCGGGGTTCGTCCCGTAGATCGGAATGCCCAGCCGAATGGCAAGTTCTCGCTCGGCTGCACCCACCGCGAACGGAACGATATAGGCCCACTCGGGATCGGGGATAAGGCTGCGGATGCGGTTGATCGTCATCGGCCGGGCCAGGATCTTGTCCGTCAGAGTTCCCGGCCCTCCGTCACCGACGCTCACCGGTATGAATCGGTCTCGCGAGCTGGGCCGGATGAGCTTCGGCACCAGCGAGAAGTAATAGTCGGCCAGTTGCGGCAAGAGCGGTTGCGACGTGACCTGGATGACGCGACCAAACGGCTGGCGCAGCAAGAGCAGCATCAGCGCCAGGAAGCGCTCCTCGTAGGCGGGAACGACCGGCAGAAGATGCGGCGGCAGCTCGACGTTGATCGAGTGCACGATGACGACGGTCCGGTCGTAGGGTTGCGCGCGCATCGTGAGCGTCGGCCATAGGCGTCGAAGCTGCTCCTGGAGCTGCTCGAACGACTTCGTCTGGCCGGTCACGGCGCCGAGTATGCCAAAGTTTCCCCGGAAGGTCTAAGAAACCAGCTCAGCGGCCGTCACATTTTGGCGTCTTCGGCGTTTTGTTAGGTGTGGACAGACGTAGCGCGTCAAAGGACAAGCCGTTGCTTCGATTGGTTCCCAGCCATCGCCGGGACCCCGGCGCCGACAAATCGCAAGACGCGGAGCGGCGGGCGGCGATGAGCCGGCATCCTTCGGCTCGGGGCGCGCACGCGGCAGTTCGAGCCGTCTGACGCGGCGAGGGCCCCGCTACGGCTTGACGCCGGTGGCCAGCAGCACGTCGCGGAAGTCAACGAGCTGCTCGGGGAACCGCTCGGCGTAGATCGCTCGGATGCGCTTCTGGAACGACGGCCAGAGTGACTCGCCCAGCATCGCGCGCGCATAGCGCCCCGAAGCTTCAACCTCGTGCCCGATGATGTAATCCTCCCGCGGAACTTGAAAACGGTAGCGGCGTCGCTCCACGGTAACCGGGCGGAAGCCGGCATCCCGAAGCACCGTCTCTAGCCGACCGCGATCGGCAAGCTTCTCTGCCCAGGGAGACTCATCCTTCAGACCGGCCTTGAGGATGTCCCTCCCGATCGTCTCCTCAAGCAACGTTCGCCACGTCTTCGAGAGGTCGTCTTCGTCGGCCCCCCATGAGGATGCGGCGATCCGCCCCCCCGGCTTCAGGACGCGGCGCATGTCGAACAGGGCGGTCTCCAGCTTTGCGAAGTAGGCAAGCGAGAAGTTTGACAGCACGATGTGAAACGCGTCGTTGCGAAACGGCAGGTTGATGACCTCGGCGGCCGCGACCCGGCGCGATGTTGCAAGCCGGAGCATTGCCGGAGATTCGTCCACGCCGAAGACCAGCGCGGCATCTCCCGTCGTCTGCTGAGCGGCGGCAACGACGCGCCCGGTCCCGGTCCCAACATCCAGCACGCGCGCATCCGGTCCCGGTTCTGCGGCGGACAGCAGATCGGCGGCGACGACGGCTGTGTAGGGAGCATGGGTGCGGTCGTACTCGTCGGCAACGATGTCGTAGGAGCGCCACTGGAAAACGGGCTTCGCGGGGGTCGGCGCTGATCGCGGCGGGGGTGCCGGGCGGGGCCCGCGTGGTGGACCGGACGGAGTCGGATTGCCCGTCTGCTTTCCCCGCCGCTTGAACCTGGCCATCGCGCGTCAGCAGGGAAGGTCGGCGCGGGTAATCAGGCCAAGAGAGACGGCTTCACGGACACGCTCGAAGATCTTGCCATCCGTCCTGCTGGCGCCGGAACGCGCATCGTTGCGCACGGTGACGCGGTAGACGCCGTCTTCACGACGATCGATGCACACGCCGGCACGCCGAGCCTGGCGGGCAAGATCCTTGGGGTGCGGCAGGCCCGCCGCCCGGCTGAGATCATGCGCGTTGGGTGTGTCCAGCTTGGTGGCACCGACGGCGGCAAACGACACGCCGACGGCCAGCGCACCCGCGGCCGCAAGCGCGGCGAACGACGGTTTTCTCATTGCAGTCCTTTCGAAATCCCAACCCGCATCGGGGGCGCGCGACAGACGCCGCCGATAGGCTACGCGACCCTATGACGTCCGTCGAAAGAAGCGCCCGGGTCGCTCTGGCAACCTGCGAAGGCTTCGAGGATCTCACCGAAGACGACCGCCTGCTGCTGCCGCCGCTGCACGACCTGGGCATCCGGGCGGAGCCGATCCGATGGGACGCTGCCGTGGATTGGACGATCTACGACGCCGTACTGATCCGCTCGACCTGGGACTACTACAAGCGTCCGGCCGAGTTCGCCGCCTGGCTGGACGGGCGCGCCCGCAACGGGCCTGCACTGTGGAATCCCGCCGGGGTGCTCCGGTGGAACATGGACAAGCACTACTTGATCCAGTTGGAGGCGGCGGGCCTGCCAACGGTTGCGACGGAGTGGGTGCCGAGGGGAACGGAGATCACACTGCCGGACCTGCTGGCCGACCGGGGGTGGGATCGCGCCGTCGTCAAGCCGGCGATATCCGCCGGCGCGTGGAGAACCTTCACCGTGGACCGCGCTTCGGCCGCGTCGTGCCGGGACGCATTTGCCTCGCTGGTTGCCGCCGGCGACGTGATGGTTCAGCCGTTCCTGGAGCAGATCCAAGGCGAGGGTGAATGGTCGCTGGTGTTCTTCGACGGCGTCCTGGAGTACTCGCTGCTGAAGCGGCCGGGGGCGGACGACTATCGCGTGCAGGAGCGGCACGGCGGCACGACGATCATTGCCGAGCCACCGGACGCGCTGGTGCGCCAAGCAGAAGCCGTGCTGGCCCAAGCGCCGGGCTCGGGCGACCTGCTGTATGCGCGTGTGGACGGCGTCCGCAACGGCGACCGGCTGATCCTGATCGAGCTGGAAGTGCTGGAGCCGGTGCTCTTCTTCGGCCTGGTGCCGGGTGCGGCCGGGCGGCTGGCGGCATCCTTGGCTCGACGACTGTAGATCGCCGCCGGTCGGCACAAGCGGGACGATCCGGCAGGATCCGGGAACGGCCGGGATTGACGCTCGTTTTGGCGGGGGCAGGCCGAACCATTGGGAGGGACTTATGCCGGCCGTCTCTAAGGCGCTTCGCCGCACGTTCGCGACGATTCTGGTCATCCAGGGATTCCACTTTGTCGAGCACATCATTCAGCTCATCCAGATCAAGGCCTTCGGCGTGCCCGAAGACCAGGCTCTGGGTGTCCTGGGCGCCGTGTTCGCCTTCCATGGGACCGAAGAGTGGCTCCACCTGGCGTTCAACGTCGCTCTGCTGACTGCGGTGCTGTGGATCCAGCCGGCCGTTCGCAATGCCGTCGCCGATCGTGTCCGCTACCTGGCTTTCCTTGGCCTGGCCGCCGGGCTTGAGCTGTGGCATGTGATCGAGCACCTGTTCATCACCGGCAACATGATCGCCAACGGAGGCGGTTGCCCGTGCCCCGGGATCTTGGACCGCTTCATTGCCGACACCACGCTTCACATGGGCTACAACACCCTGGCGCTTGCCGGGTTGGTGGCCGTCGCGGCGCCGATTCTTCGTCGTCTGCCGGCACCGATCTCTCTCGGAGCGACGGTGGGGCGCGATCCCGCGTGGCTGGCGCGTCGTGACAGCGACGCACACCGGCTGGCCGGCTAGCGGCGCGGTCGGGATTCGCCGTTAGCGGCGTCGCGGTCGGGATTCGCCGTTAGCGATCCGCCGTTAGCGACGGCGACGCGCAAAGCCGGCGGCCAGCAGGCCGTCGTCCAGCAGCGCCGGCGAGAGAGGCGATGCCTCTTCCGCGTGTTCCTTCACCGGCGTTGCGCTGCGAATCGACGCATCAACTTCCAGCCCGATCCGCTCGAGCGCCGCGTCGGCCGAGCTGCGCCCCGCTGCGGCTGGATCGAGCGCCGTCGCCCAGTAGGAAGCCGGTTCCGGTGCCGGCTCGCGCAGAAGCCCCAAGAGCGCGTTCCAGCGCGCGGCGCCGACACGAGCCGACGTGGTCAATGCCGCACTCTGCTTGATCGCCGCGGTCGCGCGCTGTTCGGCTTCGGTCAGCCACCGGTCGACCGTGGGCTTGGGATCGATCGGCGCGCCGCCGTTTGGGTGAATCTCGAAATGCACGTGCGGGTAGGTATCGATCGCCACGCCGGTGTTTCCGACGGTGGCGATGACTTGGCCGATGCGAACCGGCATCCCAACTTGCAGATTCGCCGCGTACTCGCGCAGATGTCCGTAGTAGAAGACGGTGCCGTCGTTTGCTCGCAGCCAGATCG
>JBKKBA010000549.1:0-4242 GCA_046714275.1 Actinomycetota bacterium | reverse complement strand
AGTACAAGCGGCGCAAGGTCACCGCCGTCCACAAGTCCAACATCATGAAGTTCTCCGACGGGCTCTTCCTGCACACGGCTCAAGAGGTCGCGGCGAAGTATCCCGACATCGAGTTCGAGGATCGGATCGTTGACAACCTTTGTATGCAACTGGTGAAGCGTCCGCAGGAGTACGACGTGATCGTGTTGCCGAACCTGTACGGCGACATCGTGTCGGACCTGTGCGCCGGGCTGGTCGGCGGACTGGGCGTTGCTCCCGGCGCGAACATGGGAACCGAGATCGCCCTGTTCGAGGCCACGCACGGCAGCGCGCCGAAGTACAAGGGCCAGAACAAGGTCAATCCGATGGCGATGATGCTCTCGGGCGTCCTGATGCTTCGCTACCTTGCCGAGGATTCTGCCGCCGACCGCCTGGAGGGCGCGCTTTCCGACGTGATCCGCGAGGGAACCAGCGTCACCTACGACCTGAAGGAACGCCGCGACGATCCGTCCTCGGTCGGGACCTCGCAGGTTGCCGACGCGGTGATCCAGAAGCTGGGCGCGTAGGCAGCTCCTATCCGGAGTTCGGCTGTTAGGCGGGCTCGATCCCGATCTCGGTTGCCTTCACGCTGGCCCAGACGCGATCGGCTGGGTGCAGCGACAGGTCGGCGGCCGCCGCTGCGGTGATCTCGGCTATCAGGGGCAGCCTTCCTTGCAGGTGGACCCGAGCGCGCCCACCCTCGTGCAGGATCTCCGCGACGACCGCCTCGAAGACGTTCCGGGGCGATCCCGAAGGGCGAAGACGGTGCAGCGCGATGGCTCCGGGTGAGATCAGGGCGGTCACGTCTCCGGTGGTGACCGTATCGGCGACGTGCAGCGTGGCCGTGGCCGTTCGCACCGTTCCGGCCAAAGCCTGCCCGCGAAGAAGGTTCAAGCCAAGGAACTCTGCGATGTAGGGCGTACGGGGGCGCGCTTGGATTTCCTGAGGCGTTCCGAATTGCGTGATGGTTCCGTGCTCGACGACGGCGATGTGATCGGCCATGCCCAGTGCCTCACGCGGATCGTGCGTCACCAGGATCCGGATCCCTTCGTGGTCGTCCAGTTGCCGGCGAAGCTCGCGGCGCATCTCTGTTCGCGCGGCGACGTCCAGTGCCGTCAGCGGCTCGTCCAAAAGAAGGACGCGCGGACGGGCAGCCAGTGATCGAGCCAAGGCGACGCGCCGTGCCTGGCCGCCGGAAAGCTGGTGCGGGCGGAGCGTGCCTGCGCCGCCCAGGCCGATCCGGGTCAGCCATTCGGCGGCCTGCTGCTTGCTGCTGGCGCGCGAGTGGCCGGCACATCGCAGCGCGAACGCGATGTTTTCACCGGCGGTCATGTGAGGGAAGAGCAATCCTTCCTGGAACACGATGCCGGCCGGGCGCTTTTCGGCGGGGAGGAAGATGTTGTGGGAGGGGTCGTCAAGCGGGACGCCATCCAGTTCGAGTCGACCCGAGGCAAGGGGGAGCAGTCCGGCGATCGTTCGAAGAATGGTCGTCTTTCCGGCGCCGTTCGGGCCGGCCAGGACCAACAGTTGACCGGGCTCCGCGCGTAGCGCGCAATCCACGTTCAGCGCTCCGGCTGTGACGCGGATGTCCGCGACCAGGCTCACCGCCGGCCTCCGAAAAGCCGATCTCCGAATCGGCGGTCGCCGAAGGGTCCGCTTCCGGCCAGGACGCTCCGGCCGGCCAGCACCAGGACCGTGAGCGACAGCGCCAAGAGCACAATGCTGAGCGCGATCGCTGCGTCGGGTCGCGACTCCAGCGCGACGTAGACGGCCAGCGGCACGGTTTGCGTTCGCCCTTGCAGGTTGCCGGCGAAGGTGATCGTCGCGCCGAACTCGCCCAGCGCGCGCGCCCATGCCAGCGCGATGCCGGCCGCCAGCGAGGGTCCGATCATCGGCATGGTGACGTGAAGGAATGTTCGCGCTCGCCCCGCTCCCAGCGTGGCGGCCGCATCTTCGTACCCGCGGTCCATCGATCGCAGCGCCGCTTCGACGGCAAGGACCAGGAAGGGAAGGGCGACGAAGGTCTCGGCAAGGATCGCGCCACCGGTCGTGAACGGAAGTCGCAGCCCGAAGACTTCATCCAGCGGACGGCCGATGATGCCGCGCCGCCCAAACGCAAGCAGCAACGCGACGCCGCCGACAACCGGCGGAAGCACCATCGGAAGCATGACCAAGCCTCGAATCACGGCCCGCCCGCGGAATGTTCGCCGCGCCAGGATCCACGCCAGCGGCACGCCGAACACCGTTGCCAGCGTGGTCGCGCCCAGCGAACACACCAGGGAAAGCAGGAGCGCGTCGCGAACTTCGGCCGATCGCAGCTCGTCGATGATCGAGCTCCACGGCGCTCTTTGAAGGAGCGCGGCAAGCGGCAGGAGAACGAAGATGGTGAGGCCCAAGCCGGCGACCAGCCAAAGAATGAGCGGAGCCTGCTGCGGAACCCGCCTGGTCGTCACGGTGCTCCGAATCCGAAGCGTGCCATGATCGCCAGGCCGTCCGGCGAGCGAATGAAATCGATGAAACTCTGGGCCGTGCTTCGGTTGCGTGACTCGTTCAGCATCACGATCGGATACGCGACATCGACGTTGTGTCGCTCGGGGATCGGGATGGCCGCCAGGTTTCCTTTCGCAGCTAAGACATCCGTGCGGTACACCAGTCCGGCGTCGGCTTCGCCGATCGCGATCTTCGTCGCGACGCCCTTCACACTCTCTTCTCGGGATGCCGGATGAACGGTCACGCCGGCCTTGGCGAGGGCCTGCGCGCCGAAGCGGCCGCACGGAACCGACTGGGCGCAGAGAACCACGATCAGGTCGGCGCGAGCCAGATCCGCAAGCGATGCGATGCGATGCGGGTTGCCCTTTGCGACGGCGATGACCAGTGAGTTGCGCGCGAAGATTTGGGGCTCGCCGCGTGTGGCTTTCGCCGCCACCGCCTTCTGCATGCTGGTCTGGTCGGCCGGGGCGAACACGTCGGCCGGCGCACCTTCGATCACCTGCCGGACCAGCGATGCCGACCCGGCGAAGCTCAACCGCACCCGAACTGCGGGATGTCGCCGCTCGAACGCGGCTGCTTCGGCCGTGAACGCTTCGGTCAGCGACGCTGCAGCCAGCACCGTGATCGCTCCCGACGGCGTATTCGGCGCAGACCCGCCGGCGACCGGCTGTTTGTCCGCGCCGCAGCCGGTCAAGGCCAGCACGGCAAGCGTCCCGGCTGCGGCGACCCTCATTGGAATGCCGGCCATCGTCTATGCCGTCTATGCGGAGATGACGACGTTGGTTGCCTTGACGATCGCCGTGACCATCATGCCCGGCTCAAGCCTCAGATCATCGGCGGCTTCCCGAGTCATGAGCGAGATGATTCGGTGGGGGCCGGACTGGATCTCCACGCTTGCGGCGACGCGATCGCGAACGACGTTCGTGACGACGCCGGTGAACCGGTTGCGAGCCGATGTCTGATGCTCGTCGCTTGGCTCGAAACGCGATCGCATGAACGCCGCCAGAGCTTTCCCATCGACGACCCGATGTCCGCCCTCGGTCCGCTTGGTCTGCAGAAGCCCCGTGTCCGCCCAACGCCGAACCGTGTCGGTCGAGACGCCCAGCAGCGTCGCGGCGTCCCCGATCCGAAATTCCGGCACGAAAAGAAGCGTAGCAAGTGAATGGGGGCACAAGCAAGAATCAGAGGCAGAAAACCTAGGAAATGCAAGGAATCTAGCCTGGTTTGCTTAGTGAATCAGAGTTTTAGGAAGAAACGGAACACGGGGAGCGTCGTTTTGCCTGACGTGATGGATTTCCCCGACTTTAGGAGGATGAGATGAGGAAGTTCCGAGCCATAGGAGCGGCCCTAGCCGCAGCGTGCACCGGCATTGCCTTGCTGCCGGCGTCGGCTCCGGCCGCGCCGGCTTCAAGCGTTCGCGTACAGACGCTGAAGGCCCCGGTGCCGTCGTGGTACACCGACGCGCTGAACGACCGCGTTCTTTCCGCCGGGCCGGATGGGGTGCCGATTCCCACAAGCGCGAAGATCCCGACATCCTCGCTGGCCTTTTTGGGAATTCGCCCCGGCCAACTGATCATCATTGAGGGCGACGCGCTTTGTAGCAGCAACTTCGTCTTTACCAGCGGAACCACTACGACCAGTCCCGGGCGTAAGGGGACGAAGGTCGATATGCGTGCCGGCGGTAAGGGCGGCGGCGGTGGCTCGACCTACTACATCGGTACCGCCGGGCACTGC
>JBKKBA010000548.1:0-5134 GCA_046714275.1 Actinomycetota bacterium | reverse complement strand
CCAAGCGACCTTCCGATGCCGGCCGGCTCCTTCCCGGTCGAGGAGCCGGAAGCGACCAGCGGCCTGCGTCGCGTGATCTTCGCCGCGAAGGGCGACCTGCGCGCCTTCGTCATCCATGCGCTGGGCGAGTGGAAGAAGCAGGGCTGGACGCTGGGTCGCGGCGAGTCCGAACCGGGAGAGGCCGAAGACAATTTCCTGAAGGGTGACCGCTACGGCATCTTCCGCGCGCAGACGGTGTTCTGCGATCCCGCCTTCACGTGGGTGCTGGTCGTGGTCAACGACCCCTCGGTGAAAGCCGCCCCGACCCCGACATTCAACCGCCGCGGATCTGCCTCGCCCAGCCCGCTGGCCAGCCCAAGCTAGAACTCCCGCGCAGCCCGCGCTAGACCTTCCGCTCTTTAGAGCGGCTTCTTCTTTCGCCGGAACAGGCGACCGGCGCGTCCCCGGGCCTGCTTGGCCTTGTCCTTGGCCATCTGCAGCGCGCGGCGCGCCCACACGTACTCCGACGCCAGGATGGCAAGGCCGATGATGATGACCAGGATGCCGGGACCGGGCAGCACCATCATGGCCAGCCCGGCAAGAAGCACCGCGCCCCCGACGGCCGTCACGGCGATGCGCTTGCTGCTGCGGCCGATGAAGATCAGAACGGTCCGGAACGGAATGTTCACGTGTCCCACCCCGCACGCCATCGCCGCGCCACCATCAGTTGCGCGGCGACCAGCGCGGCGGTGACCAGGTACGTGATCAGCGTCATAGCCGAAGCGTACCCGAAACGCAGGAACTCGAAGGCATTGTTGTAGGTATACAGCGACACGAAGGTTGTGGCGTAGATCGGCCCGCCCTCGGTCACGACCAGCGCCGGCACGAAGGACGATTGAAACGAAAAGATCAGATCCCGCGCGGCCAGCAGCATCAACACCGGGGCCATGAGCGGCAGCGTCACGCGCCGGAACGTCCACCACGGCGACGCTCCGTCGATCGCCGACAGCTCGTACAGCTCTTGGGGGATCTCGTGACGGACGGCCAGCGCCACCACGAATCCTTCCCCGATCTGGAACAAGCTCATCAGCACGATCGCAGAGCGCGCGCCCCACGCCGACAGCAGCCAGGCCGGTCCCGGCAATCCCAGCGCGCCCAGAAGCAAGTTCAGCGGTCCGTACAACGGGTTGAACACCCACAGCCACAGCAGGGCGTAGGACACGTCGGGGACGACGGTCGGCAGGTACACCAGCGCGCGGCCCGACGCCGTTCCCCGGCGCTTTCTGGTGAACAGCAACGCCGTGCCCAGCGACGCGCCCACTCGCAGCGGCACCGCAATCGCGGCGAACATGATCGAGTTCCACAGCGTCGTGCGGAAGATGTCGTCGCGCCACAGCCGCCGGAAGTTGTCCAGCCCCGACCACCTGGGGGCGCGTAGCGCGTCGTAGTTCGTAAAGGAAAGCGCAAGCGTCATCAGCGCCGGCACGACGACCAGCACAGCCGCGCCGATGCCCAGCGGCAACAGCAGCCGGCTGAGCCCTCGCTGCCACTGCTGGGCGGGATGATCGCTCACGCGTGCCACAGCGCGTCCCCCGAGTCCGGATCGAACAGATGCAGATGCCGTGGATCCAGCCGGATGCGCAGAGCGTCGCCGCTGCGGGCCGGGAACGATGGCTCGACACGGGCAGCCAGAATCGCCGAGCCGGCATTCAGAAACAGGATGGTCTGGTCCCCGACGGCCTCCACCACGTCCACAACGGCATCGATCATGCGATCGTCCGGCCCGGCGGGCTCGGTTGTGTCGGCGGGAGCCCAGGCGGAGCCGGCAACGTGCACGTGCTCGGGCCTGACGCCCAGCGTGGCGCGCTCCCCGGGAACTCGGGGCGCGTCCGGCGCACCGGCCACTCCTCCGTCCCAGACCAGATCGCGGCCGACCTGCCGGACCGGCAACAGGTTCATGGGAGGCGAGCCGATGAACGACGCGACGAAGGCGTTGGCGGGACGGTCGTAGATCTCCCGCGGCGTCCCGGCCTGCTGAAGGAGGCCGGCGTCCATCACGCCGACGCGGTGCCCCAGACCCAGCGCCTCGGTCTGGTCGTGCGTCACGTAGATCATCGTTGCGCCAAGCCGCGCCTGCAGCCGCTGAATCTCGGCGCGCGTCTGCACACGCAGCCGCGCATCCAGATTGGACAGCGGTTCGTCCATCAGGAACACGGCCGGGTGGCGCACGATCGCACGGCCCAGCGCAACCCGCTGGCGCTCACCGCCGGAAAGCTGCCGCGGCTTGCGCTCCAGCAAGGCGTCCAGGCCCAGCGTGGCCGCCGCTTCCGCAACCATCGCGCGCACCTCCGCGTCGGGGCGCTTGCGCGCGCGCAAACCAAACGCCAGGTTCTCGAACACGGTCATGTGAGGAAAGAGCGCGTAAGACTGGAACACCATCGCGACATCCCGTTCGTCGGGCGGCAGCGACGTAACGTCCCGGTCGCCGATCTGGATGCGACCGTCGTCTGGATCTTCCAAGCCGGCGATCATTCGAAGCGATGTCGTCTTGCCGCAGCCCGAAGGTCCGACCAGCACCAGCAGCTCCCCGTCGGGAACCTCCAGCGTCAGGTCACGGACGGCCGCATGCTCGCCGTATCGCTTGACGACGTCGCGCAGGCTGACCGACGCCACACCGCTAGGTCGATCCCGGCGCCTTCTCGCCGAACAACTCGCGGGTCGCGAGATCGATTTCAATTCCCAGCGCCTCGATGCGCTCCAATCCGTAGAACCATTCCTCGATGATCACGTCGCCCTTCTTTTCGATCTCGTTCCACGTTGCGATGTTGGGGACGCGCCGGATATAGGGGATGGCATCAAGGAACACTTGCGCGCTGGCGGGCTTTTGGGACGGGTCCAGGAAGGCGGGACTTTCGGCGACGGAGCGAAGCGACGGCACGGTTCGCCCGGTGCGCGCGATGATGGCCGCTCCTTCGGGTCCCAGCGCGAACGACACGAACCGGAACGCCGCATCCTTCACCTTCGACGACTTGGCCATGCAGTAGGCGTCACTGTGCAAGATCGTCGCCTGCTCGCGCAGCCGGGGCAGGGGCGCGACGTCCCAATCCAGGCCGGGGATCCCACGCAAGGTCGTCACGGCGCGGCGGCTGTCCATGTACATGGCCATGGTGCCCTTGCCGAAGCGCGACTCGTCTTCTTCGGCCTTGGATTCCTCCAACTCGGGAACAACCTTGTGGACACGGCGAAGCTCGATGAAGAACTTCAGCGCCTCCAGCGCCTTCGGATCCAGCATCACGGTCTTTGTGGGATTGACCGTGTCGTCTACGACCTCGGCTCCCGCCTGCCAAACCAACGGCGCCATGCGGATCATGTTCGGCTCGACCCCCAGGCCGAACACGTCCGTCCGGCGGTCGCCGTTCGTGTCCTTCGTCAGAGCCTTCGCGGTTGCCAGGAACTCCTTCCAGGTCCACCCGGCTTTTGGCTCGGCAATTCCAAATCGCTTGAACAGCGCCTTGTTGTAGTAGATAACCAGGCTGGAGATGTTCTGCGGAAGACAGACCTGACGCCCTTTGAAGACGAAGGCGTCCATCGCCTGCGGATAGAAATCGCCCCCGGCCGGCACGCCGCCGCCCGATCCGCCGCCCGATCCGGCGCCGCTGCCGCCCAGCCGATCCCCCAGTTGCTCCAGCACACCTTGCGCGGCGTACTGCCCGAAACGGCGGTAGTTGATCAGGAAGAGGTCTGGGGGCTTTCCGCCGGCGAAGCCGGCGGAAAGCTTCGCGGCGTGGTCCTTCTGCGACGGAACCGCGACCAGTTTGACGTCCACGGCGGCGTGCTTCTTTTCAAAGGCCGTGATTAACGAGCGATACGCGGCGATCTCGGCCCCGTCTCCGAAGATCTGAAACGTCACGACGGTCCCCGGGCCGGCGCCTTTCGACGTGCACGCCGCCAAGAAGGCGATCAGAGCGACGACGGCGCGGGATCTCAACGACCCAGGCGACCTCAACGACCCAGGCGACCTCAACGACCCAGCCACCCAATTCCCCTTTCCTTTTGAAGGAAGAAACGCTGCGCGACCAAGAACGCCACAACCACGGGAGCCGCGACGATAACAGAGCCCGCCAGCAGCACCGGCCAATTGGTTGGGCCTAACTGCTCCAGGTACCGCAAGGTGAGCGGGGCGGTGAATCGCTCTTCGGAGTTCAGGTACAGCAGGGCGTCGATGAAGTTGCTCCACGATGCAAGGAACGCCAGCATGCCGACCGCAACGGTGGTCGCCCGCGCCAGCGGCATCGCCACGCGCCGCCAAACCGCCAGGGGCCCCAAACCCTCCAGCCGCGCGGCGTCGAACAGCTCGTTGGGAATCCGGCCGAAGGCGTGCGCGTACAGCAGCACGGCGAAGGGACTTCCCCCCAGAACCGCGGGAATGATCAGCGGCCAGAACGTGTCCACCATCCCGAACCACTTGAAGATCACGAAGCGGGTGACCCACAGCGCCGTCGCCGGGACCATCAGCAGCAGCAAGACCCCGACGATCATCCTGCGGCGGCGGCGTCCGCCGGACTGGGCGATCGCGAACCCGGCCCACGACGCCGACACGACGGCGACGGGAACCGACACGGCGGCCACGATCAGCGAGTTGACCATTCCGCGCGCAAGCGGCGACTGCGCGAACGCTTCCCGATACGCCTGAAGGGTGACCGGCTTGGGGATCAGCTCGACGGTGCGCGGCGGCGGCAGGCCCGGCTGACGGAACGACCCCGCCACCATCACCACCAAGGGAGCCAGGAACAGCAGCGCGACGATCGCACCCGCGAACGTGCGGACTCTGCGGCGCCCGGCGGCTCTCATCTGGGAGGAAGGTATCGGACCGGACATGGATTTGCCCACCCCAAAGCGTGGTTGACAGGTATGCTAGCAATTTGCTAGTATTACGCTATCATGGCGCAGGTCATCGTTCGAGGGCTCACCGAGGCGACCGTCAAGAAGCTCAAGGGCCGGGCGAAGCGAAATGGTCGCTCGCTGGAGGCCGAGCTTCGAATCATCCTGGCGAAAGAAGCCGAGTCACCTACGCGAGTTGAAGAGGCCGCTCCCCCGTATGAGGGCGGATCCCAGACGCACGAAGAACGGCCGGCCGGATCGGGCATCTGGTGGC
>JBKKBA010000547.1:0-3577 GCA_046714275.1 Actinomycetota bacterium | reverse complement strand
GCACGGCGAAACCCGCCCTGGACATGAGAAGACATCGGCAAACTCCTCGGGATCAAAGAAGAGGTGGGCGGAAGACGCAGCCCGGGAGGGGAACGCCGCGGTCATCAACACCTTCGGCCAACTGGTGCTGGACTTGAGGTAGATCTAGGACCAGCGTAAGAACCGTCTGGAATAGCCACCCTGACATGACATCAAGGAGATACAAAAGCAAGCAGGTTGTTCGTTGCTCCCATATCGACCCGCTCGGCACAAGTAGAAGGTGGAAGGTCAAGTCCGATGAGCCTGCCCGCCGTTCGGCTTTGGGCGGAAAACGGCGTCTCGCTCGATGGATTCGAGCTAACGCGGACGCGCAGACGGAAACGGCCGCCCGAAGGCGGCCGCTTTCGTCGTTCGGGAACTCGCGTCTACCAGGTGCCGTAGTACAGGCCGAAGTCGGTCCAGCGCACCGAATAGGGCGCGTCGTACCAGGAGTACCAGGGGCCTGGGGTGTCCCAGTATTCGACATCGGCCGTGCGAGCATCGGATGTGTCAACCAGATAGTCGCCGTGCTCGACGTTCATGTTCGAGTAGTAGTTCACCTTGTGCGCGGCGCTCATCCCAACGGCCGACGACGTGCTGACAAAGTCGTCGTTGTAGGACCCCATCGTCGTCCAGTCGGTGCCGCCCGAGGCCTGCGGGTTCTGTGCGTAGCTCGACAGCCAGTTCATGAACGACGAGCCGGGAACCAACTGACCGCACTGGTCGGCCCAGGGGCAGCCTAAGGCCCATCCCGATCCGGTGTGCGGCGTTCCCAGCGTGACGACGTCTTCAACGAGGATGGGCGGCGGGAAGCCTGCTGCGGCGCGTTGCGTTTGCGCGATGGCGTAGCGAATGATCACGCCCCCCATCGAGTGGCCGACCGCGTCCACGACGATCCCGGACTTCGAGAAGTGGTCGTAGATCATCCAGGCCAGGTGGTAGCCGATGTGTTCGATATAGGTGTCGAACCCGTGGCTGTTGGGATCGTTGACGTCGTGCTCGGCCGTCCCGCCGTAGTGGGTGGTGTGCGACCCGTGATGGTCCAGCGAATAGTTGCAGTTGGCGTCGTGGGCGTAGTACTTCACCTTGACCATCGTTCCGGTGTGCCCCCACGACTGCAGAGCGGACACCATCGAGTTCCAGGAGTTGCAGTCGCTGCCCGACGAGAAGAACGCGTCCAGGCCGTGAACGAACACGATCGGCTTCGTGCGCGAATTGGTGCGCGCCGAGGCAGGTTGCGCGCCGATCGCAAGAGCGACGGCAAGCGTGAGGGCAAGCAGAACAGACCTCTTCACCAGTCCAACCCCTTTCAGCCGGTGACGGGGAGGGGCCCGGCATGCCCCTTTGTCCGATTCGCCCGCAATCTAAGGTCTGTGGAAGACTTTGGTCAAGGAGGGGAAGCAACTCGAAGAAGCGGTACACTCTCGGGTCACCCGCCCGAGCGCCGGAACCCGGCTGGGCGTGTGCAACCGGTCCGATGTTTCGTCTCAGTCGTCTACTAGGAGTGCCGAATCGTGCCCACCACGCTCTCGCGGGATGAAGCGCGCCGCCGCGCCGCCCTGATCTCAGGCCTTACCTACCGTGTCGCGCTGGATCTGACGGCGTCGGAGGAACGATTCACCTGTGACACGACGTTCTCATTCGACTGCGCCGAACCCGGCGCGGAGACGTTCCTGGACTTCGTCTGCGAACCCGACTTGATCGCCTCCATCACGCTCAACGGAGCGGTGTTGCCGGTGACGGTTGCCGACGGGTCGCGGCTGGCGCTGCCGGAGCTGGCGGCGCGCAACGAAGTTCGCGTCGTTGCCTCACCCACCTACGAGCACACCGGCGTCGGCCTTCACCGCTTCGTCGATCCCGTGGACGGCCGGGTCTACTTGCACACGCAGTTCGAGGCCTACAACGCTCGCCGCGTCTTCCCATGCTTCGACCAGCCCGATTTGAAAGCCACGTTCGTCTTCGAAGCGCTGGCGCCGGCCGAATGGGAGGTCGCGTCCAACATGACGGCCGATGTCCAGCCGGAAGGTGCGGCGCGGCGGTGGACGTTCGCGCCCACGCTGATCGTATCGAGCTACATCACGGCACTGGTCGCCGGCCCGTATCAGATCGTGCGCGACCGCCACGGCAAGATCGATCTGGGTTTGTGGGTGCGGCGATCCTTGGCTCGATATCTGGAAGCCGACGAGATGTTCGAGATCACCAAGCAGGGCTTCGACTATTTCGAGCGCGCCTTCGACTATCCGTACCCGTTCGGCAAGTACGACCAGTTGTTCGTCCCGGAATTCAATGCGGGAGCCATGGAGAACGCCGGCTGCGTGACGTTCTCGGAGTCCTATGTCTTCCGATCCAAGGTGACGGCGTCGCGCCGTGAACGGCGTGCCGCGACGATCCTTCACGAGATGGCGCACATGTGGTTTGGCGACCTGGTCACGATGCAGTGGTGGGACGACCTGTGGCTGAACGAATCCTTTGCCGAATACGTGGCGCTGGTCGCCCAGGTCGCGGCGACGCGATTTACCAACGGCTTCGTTACGTTCTCGGACAGCGAGAAGACGTGGGCGTACCGGCAGGATCAGCTTCCGACGACACATCCGGTCGCAGCCGATTGTCCCGATGTCGAGTCGGCCGAGGTCAACTTCGACGGGATCTCGTACGCGAAGGGCGCCTCGGTGCTGCGCCAGTTGGTGGCGTGGGTCGGCGAAGAGAAGTTCTTCAAGGGACTGCGTTCGTACTTCCGCCGCTACGAATACGGCAATGCCGACCTGACCGGGTTCCTTGAGGAGTTGGAGAAGGCGTCGGGCCGCGACCTGCAGTCGTGGGCGAAGGAATGGTTGCAGACGGCGGGGGTGAACACGTTGCGTGCCCAGACCGTGCTGTCCGGCGACTCCTACCAGTCGTTTGCCATCGTCCAGGACGCAGCGGCCGACTACCCGATTCACCGCTCGCACCGGATCGCCATCGGCCTGTACGACGCGACCGATGAGGGCCTGGTGCGCCGCAAGCGCGTCGAGCTGGACGTGGTGGGCGCTGCCACCGAAGTGCCAGAGCTTGCCGGGGAGCGCGTGCCCGATCTGCTGCTGATCAACGACGATGATCTGACCTTTGCGAAGATTCGCTTTGATGAGCGGTCGCTGGCGACGATCGCCGACCGCGTGCGCGATCTGCGGGATCCGCTGGCTCGCGCGCTGTGCTGGACGATGTGCTGGGACATGGTGCGCGACGCCGAGCTGCCGGCGCGTCAGTGGGCTCGGATGGTGTACGCCAACATCGAAGGCGAAAGCGACATCGGCGTGCTCCGTTCCCTGCTGGACAAGGTGCGCAGCGCGATCTTCGTGCACGGCGACCCCGCCAACCGCGACGTGGCGCTGTCGGAGCTTGGCGGTTTCGCGCTGGACGGGTTGAAGCGGCAAGCCCCCGGAAGCGACGAGCAACTGGTATGGGCGCAGTCGTTCGCAGCGGCGGCGCGAAGCGACGAGCACGTGCCGCTGGTGCGTGGGCTCTTGGACGGATCGGAGTCCTTCTATTTAATTTAAATATAAACCGACCTGCGCTGGCAAAT
>JBKKBA010000546.1:0-7194 GCA_046714275.1 Actinomycetota bacterium | reverse complement strand
CCCCAGCCACACGTCGACCTGGTGCGGATCGAACGGGATCGGCGCCGTCCCAAGCGCCGCCAGAACCCGGCCCCAATTGGGATCGGCGCCGCCGACCGCGCACCTCAGCAGCGTCGAGTCCGCGATGCGCACGGCTGCGACGCGAGCCTCCCGCGCGTCCACCGCGTTGCGGACCGTGATCGCGACCACTTTGGTCGCCCCCTCGCCATCCTCGATGATCTGGCGCGCCAACGACGCGCACACCTGGTGAAGCGACGCCGCAAAGTCGTCCGCGGCAGGGGTGCCGGGCTCAAGAGGGTCGTCTGCGGAAGCGCCGTTGGCCAGGACGAAGACGCAGTCGTTGGTGGACATGCAGCCGTCGACGCTGATCATGCCGAACGACCGGTCGGTGGCTCGGTGAAGCGCAGGTGCCAGCAGGGAGCGCGATACGGGGGCGTCGGTGGTGATGAAACAGAGCATCGTGGCCATCTCCGGCGCGATCATTCCCGCACCCTTTGCGACGCCGAAAATGGTGGCGTCCCCTGCGGAAGCCACCGCCGTTTTGGGCCGGGTATCGGTCGTCATGATCGCCTGGGCCAGCGATGCAGGGTCGGCGTCAAGCGCAGTGCGGGCGCCGTCCAGGCCTTTGCGAATCTTCCGCATGTCAAGGGGACGGCCGATCACGCCGGTCGAGGCAACCAAGACGGTTTTTTCGTGAATCCCCAGCGTCTTGCCGGCCGCCGCGGCCATCGCCCGAGCGTCGTCCAGTCCTTGGCGACCGGTGCAAGCGTTTGCGTTCCCGGCGTTCACGGCGATCGCGCGAGCGGAGCCGTCGCGAAGGTGGCGCTTGGAGACGACGATCGGCGCGGCTTGGAAGCGGTTGGTCGTGACGACGCCGAACGAGACGGCCGGGCGATCAGACAGAATCAGGCCGACATCGAGCGCACCGCCGGGCTTCAGCCCCGCGGCGGCGGCGCCGTAGGTGAACCCTGCCGGCATCATGGATACAGCCCTCCCGCCGTGAGGCCGAGCCCTTCGGGAAGCCCCAGCATCAAGTTTGCGTTCTGCAGCGCCTGCCCGGCGGCACCCTTCCCAAGATTGTCGATGGCGCACACGGCGATCGCGCGACCCGTGCGCTCGTCGGCGGTCGCGTAGACCAGCGCCCCGTTCGATCCAGACACGTACTTCGTCTCGGGAGGTTCTGGCACACAGCGCACGAAGCCCTCAGCGGCATACTGCGCCGCGACGGCGTCACGCACCGCGTCGGCGGACGCACCAGGCGTAAGCGGAGCAATGCAAGTCGCCAGCAGCCCACGCGACATCGGAATCAAATGTGGGACGAAGGTCACCGACGCCGGGCGTCCGAGGGATCCAAGAATCTGCTCGATCTCGGGCGTGTGCTTGTGCGTCCCCAGGCTGTACGCCTTCACCCCGGAATCGACGTGCGAGAAGTGAACGCCCGGCCCCGTGCCTCGCCCGGCGCCCGACACGCCGGAAAGCGCCGTGATCGTGATCGCTTGCGCGTCGATCAGGCCGGCGCCCACCAGCGGCGCCAGAGCCAGCACCGCAGCCGTGGGATAGCAACCGGGGTTCGCCACCAGCGCCGCGTTCCGAAGCTGATCGCGATTCAGCTCCGGCAAGCCGTAGATCCATTTTCCGAGCCACTCGGGCGCGTCGTGAGCCTTGCCGTACCACCGTTCGTACGCGGCCGGATCGGTCAGGCGAAAGTCTGCGCTGAAATCCACGACGCGCGTGCCGGCAGCCGCCAAGCGGGCGCCGAAGCCCATCGACGCTCCATGCGGCAGCGCCAGAAACACCAGGTCCGACTCTTCCAGAGGGACCCGGTCTACATCGTCGAAGGGGCGGCCCGCGTAGTGCGAAAGGTTTGGGTACACCGATGCGATGTCCTTCCCGGCGAATTCCCGCGAGGTCGCCGCGGCGACTTCGATCTGGGGATGTGCCGAAAGAAGCCGCAGCAACTCCGCGCCGCTGTAGCCCGATGCTCCGACAATCGAAACCCGATGCACCTGTCCGGCCTCCCCACCTCGCATGCTGTGCATACTTATACATGCAGATGCATAAGTATGCAACCGGATCTACTCGCGGATGCTCCAGGCATTGGACGTCACGGCAGCGGCGATTGCCGCCATCGCTTCATCGACCTGGGGGTCGGTCAGGGTGCGTTCGTCGGACCGAAAGACCAGCCCGAACGCAAGGCTGACGTTCCCCTCCCCGATCTGAGGGCCGCGATATACATCGAACACCGCCACCGACTCCAGCAAAGGACCGGCGGCCCGGCGGATCACCGCGGCCGCCTCTGCCGACTCCTGGGACGCCGGCACGATCAGCGCGACATCGCGCTCCACGGCCGGGAAGCGAGTCAAGGGCAAAGCCCGGGCGGGCTCGGCTACCTCGAACAGGTCCCCCAGATGCACCAGCCCGACGGCGACACGCCCCGGCAGATCAAGCCCCTCGGCCGCGCGGGGATGCAACTCGGCGATCCGTCCAACGACCCGTTCGCCGGCCAGGACCACGGCGCTGCGTGCCGGGTGGAACGGCGCGCCCAGATCTGTGGCTCGGACATGAACGTCGCGGGCGCCCAGCGTCGCGCACAGGGACTCCGCAACACCTTTCGCGTCGTAGAAGTCGTAGCCGCCGGATGGTCCATGCCAGCCGGTCGGGCGGGGCCCGGTCATGATCCACGCCAGGTCCAGTGATTCGTCGGGAAGCTCGCCATCCGTGGGGCGAAACGACACGCCGATCTCAAACAGCGCGACCGACATCGACCGGCGAGCGACGTTCCGCTGCGCCGCCATCAGCAGCCCCGGAAGCAGCGACGGCCGGAGCACCGACTCGTCTTCAGACAGCGGGTTGGTGACACGCACGACGGAGCGCCACGCATGATCGGCCGGCAGATCCAGGCGATCGAACACGGCGGCCGAAATAAGCGACAGCGTCTGCGCTTCCGATAGGCCCGCGCCCAGCATCGCGCGGCGCGCCACTCGACGCAGCTCCTGAGGACGCGTGAGCCCGCCGCTGCGGCCTCCGGCGGGCAGGCGGACCGGGACACGGTCGTACCCGTAGATCCGAGCTACCTCCTCGGCCAGGTCTTCTTGAATCCGCAGGTCTGGGCGCCAGGTCGGCGGTGTGACCGACCAGGCGTCGCCGCCGGCTGTTTCAGCGCGGCAGCCGAGCGAGCGAACGATACCGGCGACATCGTCGGCCGCGACCTGAATTCCGATCCGCGCATTCACCTGCGACACCGAAAGATGAATTGCCGCCGGAGCTTCTGCGCCGGGCCCGGCCACGATCGATCCCGCGGCGGCTGTGCCTCCGGCGACCTCGATCAGCAGCGCAACGGCGCGATCGGCGGCGCGCGGCGCGCCCTCCGTATCGACTCCACGCTCGAAACGCACAGACGCTTCGGTGCGCAGCCCGGCACGGCGAGCCGTCCGCAGGATTCGCACCGGATCGAAGTATGCCGACTCGATCAGGACGTCGGTGGTTGTCTCAGTCACTTCGGTGTCGCCACCACCCATGACCCCGGCAATCGCGACCGCGCGATCTGCGTCGCAGATCATCAGGTCGTCGGGATCCAGCGGGCGTTCGATACCGTCCAGGGTCACCAGCCGCTCCCCGTCCGCGGCCCGGCGGACGACGACCGCGTGTCCGCGAAGATTCGCAAGGTCGAAAGCGTGCAGCGGCTGCCCGCGCTCCAGCATCACGTAGTTGGTCACATCGACGACGGCCGAGATCGGCCGCATCCCGGCGGCCAGCAGCCGCCGGCGCATCCACCACGGCGAGGCGCCCGGCCGGAGGCCGGCAACGACCCGCGCCACGTACCGGGGACATCCTTGAAGGTCCTGGACGACGACGGAGGCAACCGACTGGATCGGGGGGCCTGCTTCTGAGATCTCGACAGCGGGATCGTTCAGCGGCACGCCGTACAGCGCGGCGATCTCGCGAGCCACACCGAGCACCGAAAGGCAGTCGGGCCGGTTCGGCGTGATGTCGATGTCAAAGATCACATCATCCAGCCCCAGCGCACCGCGCACGTCCTCCCCCAGCTTCAAATCCTCGTCGAGCACCATGATCCCGGAGTGATCGTCCGACACGCCCAGCTCGCGAGCCGAACAGAGCATTCCGTTCGAGACCTCGCCGGCCAGCTTCCGACGGACGATCTCAAACCCTCCGGGCAGTCGCGCGCCGGGAGCGGCCACCGGCACCAGATCGCCGGCGGAGAAGTTGCGAGCCCCGCACACAATGTCCAGAGGCTCGGACTCGCCGACATCGGCCTTCACCAGGACCAGCGGCTTGCTCGACGTCGGATGATCGCGTACCTCCAGCACGCGGCCGACGACGACGCCTTCGATACCTTCACCCGTTCGGATCGTCTCTTCGACGGCCAACCCCGTCAGCGAAAGACGATCGGCAAGTTGCTCGACCGGCATATCGATCGCCACGAAGTCGCGAAGCCACGACAGGGACACCCTCATCCGGCAAACCTCTCCAGGAACCGCAGGTCGTTCTCGTAGAGATTGCGGATATCGCCCACCGGCCAGGCCGTCATGGCGACTCGCTCGACACCCATCCCGAAGGCAAAGCCGGACCAGACCTCAGGGTCGTAGCCGGCGGCCCGCAGGACGCTTGGATGCACCATGCCGGCGCCCATGATCTCCATCCACCCGCTGCGCGAACAGGCGGGGCAACCGGGTCCGCCGCAGCGCGGGCACACTACGTCCACTTCGGCCGAGGGTTCCGTGAACGGAAAGTACGAGGGGCGAAGCCGGACGCGCTGATCGGCGCCGAAGATCGCGCGCGCGAACTCGGTCAGCACGCCTTTGAGATCGGCCAATGAGATGTCACGGTCCACAGCCAGGCCCTCGATCTGATGAAAGTTTGGCGAGTGGGTTGCGTCGAAGGGGTCACGCCGGAAGGTCCTGCCGGGGGCGACCACGTAGATCGGGGGTTCCTGCGCCTGCATGGCTCGAATCTGAACCGGAGAGGTGTGCGTGCGCAGCACGGTCGCAGCAGCGCCGCCGGGCGACTCAACGAAGAGCGTGTCCTGCATCGAGCGCGCGGGATGGTCGGATCCGATGTTCAGGGCTTCAAAGTTGTACCAGTCGGTCTCGACCTCGGGCCCTTCGGCGACGCGAAACCCCATCGCCAGGAACACATCGACGATGCGATCGGTCATCAGCGAGATCGGGTGCGGACGTCCCGGGGGGATGCCCCGGCCGGGCAGCGTCACGTCGATCGCGTCGGCGGCAAGCGCGGATGCATCTTCCACGCGCCGCAGCGCGCTCCCGCGAGCGGCCAGGGCGGCCTCAATCTGCTCGCGTGCCTGATTCAGTGCTTGCCCGATCAGCTTGCGCTCATCGGGCGTCGCCGTCCCCAGGGTGGACTTGATCTGCGACATCGGAGCCTTGCGCCCCATCGCTGCAGCTTCGGCTTCGCGAAGCTCCGCAATGGACGATGCCTTTTCGATGCGCTCCAGCGCTTCAGCCGTCGCGTGACGGATCTGGTCGTTCGCCTGGCTGGACTGGCTCAATGGGGCGGCTCTCCGATCGGCAGGGTAACGACGAATACCGTACCCGATTCTCCGGAGCGCTCGACGTTGATTTTTCCGCCGTGCGCGGCAACGATGCCGTGGCAGATGTACAGACCCATCCCCGTTCCTCCCGTGCGCTCACCGTGACCTCGCCGGTAGAACTTCGTAAAGATGTGTGGAAGGTGCTTGGCGTCGATTCCTTCACCTTCGTCGGACACGCGAACGGTCACCTGCGACTCGGTGGACTCTCCCGAGACGATCACGCTACCCTTGGCCGCGTACTTCAGCGCGTTCTCGGTCAGATTGACGACCACTTGCTCGATCTTTCCCAGATCGGCCCACACGCGCGGGAACCCGTCGGGGAACTGCGTAGTCAACGGACGGTCCTCATGATCGATCTGCAGGCGCTTGACGACGCCGGCGGCGATCTCGGGGATATTGATCAACTGGCGGCGAACCTCAAGGCGACCGGCCTCCAAGCGCGAGACATCCAGCAGATCGGTGAGAAGGCGAGTCACTCGGTCTGCGTCGGCATTGATGGTGCGCAGCATGTGCTGCTTCTGTTCGTCGTTGAAGCGGTCCCAGCGATGCAGCAGCGTTGAGGTGAAGCCCTTCACCGACGTCAGCGGCGAGCGGATCTCGTGGGACACGGTTGAGATCAGGTCCGACTTCGCGCGATCCAATCGCCTGCGGCGGCCGATGTCCCGAAGGCAGGCGACCACGCGGTTGACCCGGCCGGTATCGTCGCGTGCGAACGTAGCGCGCACGGCCACCCAGATCTCCGAGCCGTCGCGACGCGCCAGCAAGTATTCGCGCTCGGGGGTGCGCCAGACGGTTGACAGGCGCGTTTCGAATGGGTCGGAGCTTTCATGGAGAAGAAAGCCGGAAGCGTCGCGCAGGGGAAACACCTCGCCGTAGTGGCGACCCAACCCCTCCGGGGATCCCCATCCCGACAGGCGCTCGGCGGCGGGGTTCATGTATTCGACGCCGGCCGCCGGCCCAACAACGACCGCCGCGTCGGGCAGGGCTGCAAGGATCGCGGCCTCCGCGATCTCCGGGGCCGTCATCCTGGCTCCCGGCCGGCGTGATGCAGCGCGATCGCCGCCCGGGCACTCAAGCCGGGGCCGACGCCATGCGGGCCGGCGGGGACGCAAACGGCAAGCGCCCCGGCGAACGGTGGGGGAACATCGCCGCCGCAGATCAACAGAGCCATCGGACGCCTCATTTCAACCGAGCATACCGGGGTTCCCTGATCGGAAAGTGCGTACAGGGCGCCCGGGGGGATGATCGAAGCCAGGCGCACAGCGTCGGGTTCGGACGCAACCGGGATGACGAAATGCGCGCCCGATGCCGCCCGCACGCACGCCTGCCCGTACAGATCGGTCGTTTCGGCCGTCCCGATCACGGCGTTCGCTCCGGCACCCGCAGCCGCCGCCAAGATCGCCCCGGCGACGGCCGGATCCTTGATCCCCGCCAGCACCACGACCAGGCCGCCGGCCGCAGCGGACTCCGGCAGGTCTGGGCGAGCCACAACAACGGCCACGACGTCCGGCGGGTGATCGTGATCGGTGAGGTGCGCCATGACGGCATCGGAGACTTCGTGGATCTTCGCCCCGGCCAGCGTTGCCGCATCCAGCAACGCTGTGCGACGGCGCGCCCGGGGC
>JBKKBA010000545.1:0-6309 GCA_046714275.1 Actinomycetota bacterium | reverse complement strand
GATCCGTCCGGTGACCACTGCGGCCCGCCGGCGCCTCGTTCGAAATCCGTGAGCTTGATGATCGGCGTGCCAAGGGCCTCCGATCCGTCGGCGGCCATGGTGTAGATCTCCGGTTTGCCGCCACCGGCGCGGGTGCTCATGAAGGCGATCGTGGTTCCGTCGGGCGACCATCGCGGCGCGAAGTCGGCGGCCGGGTGCGTTGTGAGCCTTCTGGCCTCGGCGCCGGGGACGGCGTCCATCACATACAGATCCTGATTGCCCGCAACCGTGCGACGGAACACGATCTGCGTGTAGTCGGGAGACCAGTCCGGGTAGTAGTCCGAAACTGTGTTTACCGTCAGCCGCACCTGCGTTCCATCGGTCTCGCGGACATAGATCTCGAACCCCTGGCCCGCTGCCGGACGGCGAGCGAAAACGATTCGACCGTTCTCCGATGACGACTCCTTGGCCTCCGCTACTCCGGCGCTCCCGGCGATCAGCGAGATCACCGCGCAGGCCATCACAAGCATGCTCCGAGTTGTTCGATTTTTGATCATGACCCCATCTCCCCGTATCGGTGATGCAGTTGCCTGGTGAAGCCGTTCGGATCCGTTTCGCATCGCTCCCCTCCCCAGTTCGGCTCTTGGTGCTTCGGACGGTACGACGCGGACAGGGACGAATCATCGGTGACCTCCCTCAATGTGAAGATCACCTTCGGGTGGCCTGATCCATCCGAATTGCCTACGCTCCAGTCATGAGGGCAGGGTTCGTCGGCCGCGACCGGGAGCGAAAGCAACTGGCGGAAGCGGCCGCGGCGGTCGTCCGGCACGGCATGCC
Source organism: Actinomycetota bacterium (assembly GCA_046714275.1). Classification (GTDB taxonomy): domain Bacteria; phylum Actinomycetota; class AC-67; order AC-67; family AC-67; genus JBKKBA01. The sequence continues at coordinate 5,493 of JBKKBA010000545.1, read as the reverse complement.
GCGGGCGGTGCTGGTGGCCGGCGAGCCCGGCGCCGGCAAGTCGCGCCTGCTGGAAGAGGCCGCCGGCGCGGCATCCTTCCCCCACACAGTCACCGTCGCCGGATACGAACCCGAGCGCGATGTCCCGCTGGCGGCAATGTCGGATCTGCTGAGGGGGCTTGCCGTCCTTCCCGACGAGGGAACGCCCGTGGCGGAACTCAGCGATGGCGGTGATTCCGCCAATCCCCTGAATGCGCTCCGGCTGTTCGAAGTCGTCCATCGCGCCACATCCAATCTGCGCCCGCTGCTGATCCTGGCCGACGATCTGCAATGGACCGACGCGTCCTCGCTCGCGCTGCTTCACTACCTTCTTCGCGCCGCTCAGTCGTCCGGCTCGCCGCTCCTTCTGTTTGCGGCGACCAGGCCGTCCGCTGCGGCAGCAACCCTGGCCGCCTCCCTGGAGCGAGCAATGCAGGAGCCCGGCGCGTTCACGCACATCGATTTGCAGCCTTTGGACCTGCCGGCGGGGCTTGCGCTTGCCGGCCAGTTGCTGCCGCACGCGTCGGCCGCAGTTGCGCGAAGTTTGTGGGAGAGCGCGGGCGGCAATCCCTTCTGGATGGAGGACCTGGCTTCGGCGCCGCACGAAGGAGCGCGACGCAGTGCAGCCACGCGACTGCAGGATCTGGGCGCAGACGCGGCACTGGTCGTTGCGGCGTTGGCTGTTGCCGGACGACCGTTGCCTTTCCAAGAGATCGCACGAGTACAGGGCTGGCCTGCGGAACGCGCGGAGTCGGCGCTGAGCGAGGCGCTCTCTCGAGGCGCGGTGCTTGAGTCGATGGGATCGGCCCGGCTGGCGCACGACCTCATCCGGGCGGCCGCGCTTGCCGACGTGCCAAGCGAACTCGCCCGCTCGCTCCACGACAAGATCGCCGCGGGCATCCTGAGCGACGCCGGCGACGACGCCGTTCGGCTTGGTCGCGCGCTCGAGCACGTTCGATCGGCCGGAAAGGATCCGTTGCCGCTGGCCATCCGCATCGCCACGTCGCCGCGCCGGCGTCTGCTGGGAGAGGACGGTCTGGCTTCTCTTGCCACCGTGATGGATGAGAACGCCGGCCACGGCCGGGCCGGAGCGCTTCGCGCCGCACTTGGGGAGCTGGCGACGGACATGGGCGAACACGCGATCGCGCTCCACTGCTGGGAGGCATCGGCGCGGCATGAATCCGGCACCCGGGCCGCGTTCGCGTGGCTGTGGGCGGCGCGTGAGGCATACCGGCTTGGCGACCGAAGCAGGGCCGAGGACCTCCTGGCCCTTGTGCCCGCATCCGACGATGAGATCCTGGGGATCGAAAGGGATGCGACCGACGCCTCGATCGGTATGTGGCTGGCCGGCGATCCGGCGCGGGCGCGGGCCGCGACAACCCGCGCGGTAGACGCAACCAGGCGCGCGATCGCGCGCGCAGGGGGAGTTAAGGCGACCCCGGATGCGCTGGCCCGCGCATGCCGGTATGCCTTGAACGTTGGGTTCGAGCTGGCCACGATGGAACGACGTCCGGAGGAAGCCGGCGACCTGGCGCAGGAGATCCGCGCCGTGTCCAGGAATGAGGTCGAGCGTCTGGACGCGGAGATGACGATCAGCGGGCACCTTCGGCGCACCGGCCGGTGGCGTGAGTCGGAGCAGGCCGCGCGACGCGTATGGACCGAAGCCCACGCGTCCGCGCTGCCCGAAATCACGATGGCGTCGGGATACCGGCTGGCAACCGTGCTTCTGGCGCTGGGCCGCCTTGACGAAGCCGAGGAGATCGCGACCGAGTGCGACGTCCTGGGCGAGCGCATCGGGGGCCTGGCGTGGACAACGGCATGGTTCCATGCCGACTGGTTCGGGGCGGCGCAACACCGGGGCGACTGGCAGGTCGCCCTGCACGCGCTTCGCGCGCGAGCCAAAGAGATCACCAGCCCGCACTACCGCAGCGGTCTGATCACCGAAGCGATCCGCTGGGAGGCGCGGTTCGCCGGAGCGGCATCGCGCGAGCGCATTACGGGGATGATCGACGAATGCAGCGCGGATCTGGCCGCGGCGGGATGCACGCGGTGCAAGGCGGAGTTCGCCGTCACCGCCGCGGAAGCGTACGCGCGCGCCGGTCTGGCCGACGATGCGGCCGGCCAGATCCGGGAATGGGAGGAGCAGCACCCGGACGCGTCGCCGCTGCTGACCATGCGCGTGGCGCGAACGCGCGCGCTTGTGGACTTGTTGCGGGGCGACGTCGCGGAAGGCATCCGGGGACTGGAGCGGGTGGTGGGTCTAGCCGGCTCGCTTGAAATGGCGATCGAGTCGCTGTGGGCGCGCCTGGATCTGGCCGGAGTGCTTCCTGCGGCGAAGGCCGAGCGCGGCTACCGCGAGGCGGCCGAGGAGGCCGACCGGATCGGAGCGACGACCGAGCGCAGAATCGCCGAGCAAGGACTGCGGAAGTTGGGGGTCCGGGCATGGCGCCGGGGTGCCGGCTCGGCCGGACCGTCGCTGACGGAGCGAGAGCAGCAGATCGCAAACCTGGTGCTAAGCGGTGCCAGCAATCCCGAGATCGCCGCCACGCTGTTTCTGTCGCGCAAGACGATCGAGCGTCACGTGTCCAACATCCTGGCGAAAGTTGGGGCGCGAAACCGGACGGAACTGGCGGCGCGGCTGTCGGGCGCCGGTCGGAACGAGGGATCTCCCCGATGATTCCCGATCGCGGCAGCCGTAGGCTTCCCGCGCGGACGTCGGCCAGACCAGTAGGAGCCCGTGGGAACGCTTGCTCTGATTGTTGAGGAGCGACGAGAGGGGCTTGCCCTCAGTCCCGGAGTCGCGACCCAACTGTCGCGCCTTGGCATCACGCGCGTGTCGATGCTGCGCGAAGGGGATTCCGTCGCCGTCGTTCTGGAGGGCTGGGCGTTCGACCCGGACCGCTCGGGCCGGGACGCCCAGGCGGCGCTTTTGGGCGGGTCCGGGGATGCCCGGCTCTTTCTGCCGGTGGCGCAAGTAAACCTGGCCGGGGACAGAGCAGTCGCCGGGACGGACGGCGCAAACCGGGGGCTGCCCTAAGCCGGGGGGGAAGCTAGGGACGTTCAAGGCAAACGCCGTGCTCGTGGCTCGCCAGAGAGATTCGGGTGACCTGCGTGTATGCCTGTGGGGCATACGACCAGGTCGCGGATGGTCGGTTGATTTTTCTGACCAGCACGTTTGCCTCGAACGTCCTTAGCCTGCGTCGGAGCGGGTGCGACCGCCCGCCCGGCGACGACCCCCCGACCGCGGTTCAGGTGAACCGCGGCGCGTTGTGCTCCCGGAACCATTCGACGCAGGCCGCAACAGAAGCCGGCCATTCCGCGGCGGGCTTCCAGCCCAGCACGCGCCCGGCCTTGGCGATGTCGGCCAGGGTGTGGCGAACATCCCCGGGCCGCTTCGGCGTGTGCACGGGGTCGATCCACGTTCCAACAGCCGAAGACACGTCGCGCAGCACTTGCATCACCGTCCTGGTCGTCCCGCCGCCGATATTGAACGTCTGTCCGTCTACGTCGGGGCCGGCCGCCGCGGCGGCAAGGTTGGCGGCGACGATGTCGTCGATGAACGTGAAGTCGCGGCTCTGCTCGCCGTCCCAGTCAACCTGGGGGGCAACTCCCGTGCAGAGCGCATCCACGAAGGCCGGGAAAAGCAGCGAGTACCGCGACTCACGGTCCTGGCCCGGCCCGAAGACGTTGAAGTAGCGAAGGCTGACCGTGGACAGACCGTGCAACGCCGTCCATGTGCCGCAGTACAGCTCGCCGGCCAGCTTGGACGCCCCATACGGCGAGACCGGCCGCGGCATCTGCTCTTCGCTGCGCAAGGGCTGCGCCGGATCCCCATAGATCGACGACGAAGACGCATACACCACGCGCCGGACCCCGGCCCCGTGCGCAGCGATCAGCGTCGTCAGCGTCCCGCGCACATTGCAATCGTCGGTCAGCACGGGATCTTCAAACGACTTCACCACGCTGCGACGCGCCGCCTGGTGATACACCACCTCAACGCCGCTACACAGTCGAGCCATAAGCGCGTCATCCCGAATGTCACCGTCGACAAACTCCATGCCGGCCGGAATGTTTTCACGCCGGCCGGCCAAAAAGTTGTCCACCCCGCGAACCTTGTGGCCGGCTTCCAACAAGGCCAAGCACAGACGCGACCCAATGAACCCCGCCGCACCGGTAACCAGAACCGTCAAAGCGCTCCCTTCACGTGACTTACGTGACCAAGTCCACGAGCCGACCCCACAACGGCCGAGACAGTACAACGTCGAAGATCTGCGGGCGGGCGGTCGTGACACGCAGTCGGAACCCTTTCGGCCCTTCGGCGCGGAAGACAACGACATCGGCTTCGGCCAGCGGTTGCCGGGGCACCTCAAAGATCAGCCGGCGGCTGCGCCCGCGGCCTTCCATCGCGGAAGCCTGGCTCCACGAAAGCTCCACCGACACCGACCCGCCCTGCGGAACCACCAGATACTTCGACAGGATCACCGACGCCGGAGACGCTTCGGACTCATACGTTTGCGGCGTTCCGTCGATTCGCATTTGGTCCAGCAACGCGTCCTTCGGCAAGTACAAGCTCAGGTAGGTCTTGTTGTCCCCCGGGCCCAAGCCGGGAACGGGCGGGTCCGACACGTAGGGAAACAGGTTCGCCTCTGAATCCGGAACTTCGTTGCGCAAGCGCAGCGTCATTGTGAACCGCGCCGAACCGCCGGCATCGACGCGCGCCGCCACGCTGATCTGGCGCCGCAGATAGAAGTCGGCCTTGTTCGCCGACGCATTCTGCACAACAACACCAACGTAGTTCCGCGCTCGGCCCGACGAGCTCGGAAATGCGCCGGTCGCGGCCAGCGCACCCAGGCCCTCTTGCTCGAACTGGTCGCGCGACCATGCCACCAGATGCCGCCCTGCCGACGCGGTCGCCAGCGCTTCGGCCAGCAGCCGATCGTCGCCGCGATCCAGCACGCGCTCGAAGATCAGCCGGGACGCCTCGGCAAAGAACAGCTTCCGTTCCAGGCTTCGCTCGATCGGGTACGTCCGGTACGCGTCGTGCATCACCAAGCGAGCGATCGTCGCCGCTTCCAGCTTGACACCCTGCGGTCCGTCGATCGGACCCGTGGCCTTCAAGAACTCGGCCAGCGCCGGCGGATTGATCGTGATGACGCCGTCCACTCTGATGCCGGCGGTCGCTTCAAACAGCCCCGCGATCAGCGGCCCGGTGACGCGAAAATCCGGTTCGATGTTGACGTTGGACCAGTGGCGCCGTGACTTGAAGCGGTCGTAGCGATTCCGAAACCATTCCGGCATCGGCACGTCTTGGCTCGCCCGGCGAAGTTCCGTGTTCGGAGCCACGGCACCGAGCGTCAGCTTTCCCGCCTTCGCTTCGATCAGCGCGAAGCCGCCGATCAGTCCCCCGGTTGCGCGCGCCTCCGCAAGGTTTTGAAAGACCAGCAGGTAACGGCGCGGGCCGTACCCGCCCAGCAT
>JBKKBA010000544.1:0-16582 GCA_046714275.1 Actinomycetota bacterium | reverse complement strand
CCTACGACGTGCGGGCTCAGGATGATGCCGGCGATCTGTACGCAACCGCGTCCCGGTCGATCACCACGTTTACGGACCTGTCGGGCGCCGTCGATTTCTCGCTGGAGCACAAACTGAATCTGACGATTACGCCCCAGGCTGTTTCGATCCCGACGCCGGGAAACTCAACGGCGGTCTCGTGGGTGATTCGGTCCAAGGCTCCCTGCGTGTCGTACCCGTCGAACTGTACCGACATGCAACTGACGCTTGAGCATCAGCCCGGCGTCACGCTTCATCCGCCGTTTACGGGAACCGAGTTGGGCGGACCCGGCGCCGGCGGCTGGAACGTCTGGACCTACACCGCGGCTTTGGCCCACCCGCTGCCCGAGGGTGCGCGTTTTGCAAACGTCCGTGGCTATGCGCTGAACAACGCCGGGCAGATCGCCGGCATCACCGAGCGCGCGATCGACCCCTATTTCGTGGACAACCAGAAGCCGCTGTTTGGGCCCAGCACGACGGGTGGTGTCGACTGCCAAGGCAGCCAGATCGCCGGCCCGTTCACGCCGTCCCTTACGACGAACCCAAGCGCGCTGATCACGATCGGGGTCTGCGATCCCTACTCGAACGGCGGCCGATCCAGCCTGGATCCTTACAGCGTCCAGATTCAAGTATTCGACCCTTCCAACAATCCGGTGTCCGGCGGCGGCGTGACGCTGAACCAGTTGTCGATCCAGTACCTGCCGGCAGCGCCGATGGTGCTGGGGACGTATCGATTCCAGTACACCGTCAAAGACAACGCCGGCAATCAAGCGACCAGCGGTTCGTACTACCTTCAGGTTTCGAACTCGGGGGGAACCATCCCGACGCTGTCCGGCGTTCAGCCCGGAAACCTGGGGGAAGGCCAGACTCTGGGGATCGTCGCGGGCTCAAACCTCACCACACCTTCCTCGCGCCCCGTCGTTGCGTTCCTGGCGAAGGATGCCGACGGGCAGAACGACCTGTCCGCGGGCTCGCTGCACGTGCGCATCTATGGACCGGACGCCAAGACGTTGCTGTACGACTACAGCCCGGTTCTTGCGCCGTGCGGCTACGCGAACACGTCGTGTCCGGCGAACTCGGGTTTCTTCAATCAAGGCACGGGACGCTTCGAAGCCGGCGGTTTCTCTCTGGTTGGAAAGCCCCCGGGCATCTACGTAGCGTCTGCGTCGATCTCTGACCACGGGGGCAACGCCGCGAGCCGAACCTGGCGCTGGCTGCTGATCGGCGCCACCTGATTCAGAAAGACGATCGGGTGGAATCGGTCGGGGTGAGCGACAGGTTTGCACCTTTTGACCGTGATCGAATCGGACAATCTGGATCTGATCGTTTACGGGAATGGACAGGGACCAAATGGTTCCGTCGCGCTTGAAGGAGATCCCGCCAACGGTGGCGAAAGAAACGGCAGGGCGATCGAAAAGCCGCTTTCGACGGCAGTCCGCCCGATTGTTTGGAACAAGAAGTTGCGGATCGGCCGGGGTGACACTCGCAGGCACCCCGGCCTCCGCGCTTTCCTGGGGAGCTTTCCTGCCGAACTAATCCCGCCTATCGCTCCCATCCGAAGAGCCGGATGGCGCGCCACTCGGGCGACGAAGCATGCTGCCAGGACCAGAACGAGACGCCGATCGCGCCGCGCTGCTTCGCGGTGCGCATGAACGCCCACGTGTCCTGTGCGCGCGGATTGCCCACCGGGCCACCTTCGGTGCCCATGTCGTAAGCCTGTCCGATCGGCGAAACCGGCTTTCCCCATCGAGCCAGGTAACGGATGGACGACTCAACGGTGTCCTGCGGATCGAAACGACCCCAGTACACCATGGGAGCTACGGCGTCGTAGTACGGCATCATCGCGTCGTAGGGGAAGCGTTTGATCGTCGTTTCCGTCGGACGCGGCGGAACGGCGATCAGGTATGCGTTGGGGGCGGCCATGCGCAGTCCCGAGGAGTATTCACCCACCGTGGCCGCCGAAAGCGCCGAACCGGGCGCCGTTTCGATATCGGCCGCGAAGCCGTCGAAGCGGTGACCTTGGTATTGATAGCCGATTGCATCCTTGCTGCGGCGCACGTCGGCCGGGATGTTGTTGAAGTACGGGAAGTACCAGGCGATGACCTTGATCCCCAACTCGTGCGCGTACGGCAGGACACTCGCGGCCTCATCCAGCGTCTTCAGGCCGACCTTGCTGGAGCCGACGCGCACGTAGATGTGGGTGAGCTTTCCCTGACGTGCCAGCCACGCGACCGCCTTCGGCTTGCCGCCGGCGACCTTTGGCAATTCGTAGATCCACATGCCCTTGCCCTTCACCGGCGATTCGACAGGTTTTGCGTCCTGTGCCCGGAAAGCGGCCGCATTCGTCGTCGCGGCCAGCGAACGGATCGCCTGACGCGGGGGCGGAGAAGGAAGAGTGGGATCCGGTCCGGCTGAAGCGCTCACACCGACCAGGGCTGCCAGAACCACCGTCCAAACGGCGGCCATGCTGGACCAGGGCGTACGACGTTCCCGCCTTCGATGCCCGCCTTGAGTATCCACGGCGCCGCGATGGTGCGTGGGTTTCCTTGCTTAGCGCAATGGCTGTTCCGCTTTATCCGCGGACGTTTGACCGAAAGCAGTAGATATGACTAGTCATTCTTTCGGTGGTGTGGTGTCTGAACGCCAGCCGAAGTGGGTAATGATCTATGTCGTTGTCCCGCCCTCGGTCGTTGTCCCGCCCTCGGTAGGACCCACACCGTCATCGACCCGGCGGTGCCGGCGGGGACCTGAGCCGCTCTTGCTTCCACCAACGCGGCCGATCTCACGGAAGAAGTCGCTACCGTACCGCTCCCGCGTTTTCTTGCCGCCTTTTTGGCCGGCTTCCGCACGCGTCATCTTGCGGCGCTGGACCGGCGGCTCGGGGTTGGCTTCCTTGGGATCTATCATCGGCGACATTCTTTCCCGGCGCCGACGGGTGATAAACCCGTGCTGCCTACGCGGCGGAAACACCGCATTTCGCTGGTATTCAGCTGCGGAAACACCTGATTTCGCCGGTACTCACGCGTCGGCGTGGCAGCGGGAAGCTGGGCGAGATCGCCATGCGACCGCGGCCCGGTGGGCGAAATCCGGAGAAGTCAACATCAACCGATCTGATTCCTGGATTTCGCCTTCAAAAACGGATCGTGGGATGTTTCGGTGAATGGCCGACCGGGAAACTTGGCGATGTCGAACGGAAGCGACGGAGATTCAGCGAACACGACGCGAGGAGGCAAGTCATGGCGGATATCCATCACCACGGTGGTAGCACAATTATCGAGGACCGCGAGGGACCGGCGACGGTTCTGGCCGTGCTGGCAGTCGCAGCGCTGATTGGATTCCTTGTTTGGCTGTTTGCTTTTAGCGGCCTGGTTCTTGACCGCAACAGCAGTGGCGGCAATGACGGCGGCGTCACGGTCAACAACGAACAGCAACAGGACGCGCCGGTGCAACAGCAACAGCCGCCGCAGGAGCCGGCACCGGCGAGCAGTTGAGCAGTTAGGGACGACGATCCAGTTGGGAGGCACACGAATGAAGACGGATACAAGACTGAATCTAGAAGGCAAGTGGGATCAGATGCGGGGTCGCGTCAAGGAAGCATGGGGTGATCTAACCGACGACGAGCTGACCCAGACCGAGGGTAAGTGGGACCGCCTAGTCGGCACCATCAAAGAGAAGACCGGCGAGACCATCGACGTGATCGAGGAGAAGCTTGCGAAACTGACGGATCGCGATCGCTAAGCAACGCTCTCCTGTGAAGCACCAACGAAGGCCTCGGTGATGATGTTTGATCACCGAGGCCTTCGACGTTTTTCGGGTCCCCGAAGAACCTGCTTTGCGGCCGTTTTTCTGCGATAGCGGCTGGGTATACACGCATCGTGCAGGACCAACCGGCTTAGGCAAGGAGGTTTTTGCGATGGCCATCAGCCACAGCCCCTACGAGCACCATGAGCACGACGAAGTCATTGCCTCTGAAACGATATCCGTTCATGAACCGTACGGCGCGGTTCAGATCTTCGCCGCGATCATGGGGATCTTCTTTGTGGTCATCGGCGCGGTAGGAATGGCGCGCGCCGGACTGGACTCGTTGACGCGACCCTCGGTCGAGGTTGCCGGGATGGGGATGACCGCGCTGCTATCCCTGATCCATCTTGGAATTGGCGTTACCGCCCTGGCTTCCGCCGTTTCGCGCAGCGCAGCGCGCTCAAGCGCAACGGTGTTGGGAGCGGGTCTCATCGCGGTCGGCATCATCGCTTTGATCGAACCGGTGCGGTCGATGGGTTGGACCACCGCGAACGGGGTTGCCTATCTGATGACCGGGATTCTTGCGATCGCATCTGCGTTCGTGACTCCGGCAGCTCAGATCGGGGAGCGTCATGTCACGACGGCGGGACGGTACGTGGCCTAAGAGGAGCCGGCGGGTGGTGGGAGCGGTAAGGTCAGGCGCACCGTCATCCCGGGGCCTGAGTTCCGCACCACCTCTGATTCCGGGAACAGGGTCCTGATTACGACCAGGCCCAGATTGCCCTCCCCTTCCCCGCGGGGCGGCAGCGCAGCCGGGTCGAACCCCGGGCCGGTATCGGCGATCTCGATCATCACCCTGTTCTGTGCCCCGCTCACGGCAACTGAGATCGCCTCCGGCGATCCGGCTCCTTGATGGGCCCGCAGAGCGTTTGTCACCGCCTCCGAAACGGCGATGCGTACGTCCTCAACCGTGTCTTCAAGAAAGCCGAAATGGCGCACCGCGGCCGCTGCGAACAACCGCGCCGTCGCGACCGCGCGTGGCTCGGGCGGAACCGTCAGCCGGATCACGCCTGCTGGTTCCGAACTGAGGTGTTCGCCCCGCGTCGCATGGTTGGTGCTGTTCAAGTTGCCGTCGCTTTCTCTACCGAGTCGTGGATCGAGAAGACCGCGTCCAAGCCGGTGATGGTCAAGATCCTGAGGACGGGTCGGTTCGCGCAGACCAGCGCAAGACTTCCCCCCCGCTCTTTCATACGTTTCAGCCCTCCGACCAAGGTCCCCAAGCCGGTGGAATCCATAAATCCCACGCCGTCAAGGTTCACGATCACCTTCTCGCTGCCTTGATCGATCAATTGCACCAGGCGCTCGCGGAGCTTTGGGGCGGTGAAGACGTCCACCTCGCCGACGACATCAAGGATCGCCCACTCTCCTTCGGTTCGGGATTCCACGACAAGATCCATGCTTTCTCCTCCTTGCTCCATTCCGAGCGATCGTACCCTTAGGTAGGCTTGCTTAAACCTTCGGAGGGCCGGGCATGCTTCCGGGCCGAGCGCGGGGTTTCCTTCCGGCGTGCTGCGGGGTATGAACTAGGCAAGCGAAAGGAAGGGGTATCGCTTGGGGAGCGTAACGGTTGAGGTTCCGGCCCGTCCGGACTACGTGCACATTGTGCGCTCCGTCGTTGCCGGGGCAGCGGCGAAGGCAAGTTTGCCGATCGATGAGATTGAGGACATCCGGCTGGCCGTCGATGAGGCGTGCGCTCATCTGCTGGCCTTGGCGCCGCAGGCAAACATCCTGACCGTGGAGATCGTCGAAGGCGAGGGTTCGATGGAAGTGTTCGCCTGGGTTGACGCGTCTGTATCGTTGACCGATGTCGCGCCGGACCGCTCGATCACCTGGCACATCTTGAGTGCGCTCACCGACGGAGCCCGGATGGAGCCCGCCCCCGGCGGGACCGGGATTCGCATGACGAAGCACGTGTCGGCCTGAGGTTATCCAGGCCATGACCATTGAATCCGACGATCTGGTGAAGGCCGGCCCCGGGCAGACCGACCCCGACGCTGCCGCCGACGAAGACCCCGAAGAGCAAGACGATACCGACGTGCTTGATGCGGCCGAGACTGAAGAGATCCTCACCGAGACCAGCCGTCAATCGGATTCGCGAATCCGCGAAGAGAAGGCGGCCGGGCTCTTTCCGCTTCGCCCCGACCCGGGGGCTCGAGAGGCGCTGGTAGGCCTGTACTACCCGCTGGCCGAGTATCTGGCACGGCGGTTCATGGGGCGCGGCGAAGCCCTTGACGACTTGGTTCAGGTCGCCAGCATCGGTCTGCTGAAGGCGATCGACCGGTTCGAGTCGGAGCGCGGCGTGCGCTTCGACACCTACGCCGTCCCCACGATGGTCGGAGAGCTGAAGCGACATTTCCGCGATACCGGGTGGGCACTGCGGGTTCCTCGGCGGCTGCAGGAGCGGTCGCTGCAGTTGCGATCCATCATCGCGGATCTGAATCAGGAGCTTGGTCGCTCGCCGCGCGTGGAGGAGATTGCGCGCAGCGCGAAGATGAGTGAGGAAGAGGTTCTGGAAGCCCTTGAGGCGGCGCACGCGCATTCGATCGGCTCGCTGGACGCGCCCATCGGCGATGAGCAGCAGAACGCCGCGGACGTCCTGGGCCAGGAGGATCGTGATCTGGAGCTGACGGAGCGCTGGGCCGGTGTGGCTCCGCTGCTGCGCAAGCTGGGCGAGCGCGAGCGTCAGCTTCTCTACTATCGGTTCATCGCCGATATGTCGCAGAGCCAGATTGCGGACATTCTTGGGATCTCACAGATGCATGTGTCGCGTCTTTTGGCGCGAACGCTGGCGTCTCTGCGGGCGGACGCCGGGGAGCAAGACGCCGCTCCGTAACGAGGCAACCGCCGTGGTTCGTTTCCCGAGGCTGGGGGAAGGCTAGGATTTGTGCGCTATCTAGCAGCCGCATTCGACTACGACGGCACGATCGCCCACCACGGGGTTGTTGCCCCGGATGTGATCGAGGAGCTTGAATCTCTTCGTGCATCCGGCCGGCGCTTGGTCCTGGTGACCGGTCGGGAGCTGGACGATCTGCAGCGGGTCTTCGACCGCCTTGATTTGTTTGAACGTGTCGTGGCCGAGAACGGGGGTTTGCTCTATCGTCCTTCGTTGCGTGAAGAGTTGCCGTTGTGCGATCCTCCGCCGGAAGAGTTTGTTCAAGCGTTGCGGGACCGCGGAGTGTCCCCGCTGTCGTGCGGGCGGGTGATCGTCGCGACCTGGCATCCCAACGAAGAAGCCGTTCTGGAATGCATCCGGGACCAAGGGCTGGAGCTTCACGTAATCTTCAACAAGGGTGCCGTGATGGTTCTCCCGTCGGGCGTGAACAAGGCCACCGGGCTGACGGCCGCCCTTGCCGAGATGGGGCTGTCCGCTCACAACGTGGTGGGCATCGGCGACGCCGAGAACGATCACGCGTTCCTTGCCGTCTGCGAAGCCTTCGCCGCGACTGAGAATGCCGTTCCCGCGCTAAAACAGCAGGCCGATTGGATCACCGACGCTCCCAACGGAGCCGGCGTTGCTCAGCTTGCACGCGCTTTGATCGACTGCGACCTGGCAAACGCCGACCCCGCGCGGCGGTTCATCCCGCTGGGCACGCGGGGAAAGGACGCCGAGGTCCTTTTGAGTCCGTACGGCGACAACGTACTGCTTGCCGGCCCATCGGGAAGTGGCAAAACCACGATCGCCACGGGTTGGATCGAGCGTCTAGCCGGCGCCGGTTATCAGTTGTGCATCATCGATCCGGAAGGCGACTACGACCCCCTTTCCGAAGCGGTCGTGATCGGAAAGCCGGAACGAGCGCCGGCAGTCCAGGAAGTCCTGGAGCTGCTGGAGTCGCCGTCGTTGAATGCCGTGGTGAACCTGCTTGGCGTTCGGCTGGACGAGCGCCCGGCGTTTCTGGAAGCGCTGCTTCCGCAACTGTTCGAGATGCGGGCGCGTACCGGGCGCCCGAACTGGATCGTGATTGACGAGGCGCATCATCTGCTGCCCGAGGAGCGCGCCCCGCGCTCCGTGGAGATACCGGCCGGCCCGCAGAACCTGTTCTTCATCACGGTGCACCCGGAACGGATGCGCACCGACGTGCTGAGATCGGTGACCGTTGCACTGGCAACCGACGAAACCACAATCGGCTCGTTTGCTTCCGCCGCCGGATTGCCGGTCCCCGCCCATGACAAGCCTGCGGACGGCGAGGCGGTGCTGTGGCGTGTGAAGGACGCGGAGCAGCCGTTTACTTACCGCGTCACCCCGCCGCAGGGTGAGCGCCGGCGGCACGCGCGCAAGTATGCCGAAGGCGACCTCAGCGACATGGCCTTTTTCTTCCGCGGGCCCGGGAAGCAGTTGAACCTTCGAGCGCAGAACCTTGCGATCTTCTTGCAGATGGCGGACGGCGTCGATGACGCGACGTGGCTGTATCACCTGGAGCAGGGCGACTACCGTCGCTGGTTTGCCGAGGCCATCAAGGACGATGCGCTTGTGCAGGCAGCCGACGAGGCCATGCAAACCTCGGACCCGGCCGAGTCCCGGCGGCGCATCAGGGACGCGATCGAGGGCCGCTACACGGCGCCTGCGTAGGTGGGCGCTGAAGAGATTTCGTGGTTTGGCGCAGCCGGGATGCGGGAAGAGTAGGGAAAGCCGAGCCGCTCGGTCCGGCATTTGGCGACCCTTGGGAGTGATGCCATCCAATGTGCGCTAGCTGCGGGTGCCTTCGCGGTGAGGATGATCACGGCGAATCAGGACACATCACACTGTCACAGCTCCATCAGGCGGCAGTTGCCGCAGGTATTGCCGTCGATGAGGTCGTCAACAACATCAGAGACACCTTCGAACTTGCGGCCGTTCTAGAGGGCCATCAGCCCCCGCGGAAAGCTCCACTGCTGCCGATGCAGGCCAATGGTCTTCGGTAGGGCTTAGTCCGAATCTGGTGGGGGCGTTGCCTCGTCCGAAGTCCGGCGAATGACGGTGTCTGCGGCAGGGTCACGTGGGGCCGGATCTGCTTCCTTGCGCTCGTTGGACTCTTTCAGGAGAGCACGGGCCGCCGCTTTGGGGTCATCGAGGCCGTCCACCGACTCGTGATCCAATGACTTGGCTCTGGAATCCACCTGATCCTCAGACGGTGAGGCTGTGGGACTTTCTTGGCCCTTCTGATTGCTTGTCATGATCGGCTTGCTTGCCCAACCGATGCCAACGCGAAACACCTTGGGACTTTGACTCTGCGAAAGCCCTTTCTCCGAGAACCGCATTGAGTTCGGCCCCGTACAGGAAAAATCGTGCGGCCAGGCTAAGGATGACCAGCAGCCCGATCGTCGTTGCGAACGCGCCGTACACCGCGGTGGAGCGGCCAACCGTCCGGCTGCCGTACCATCCACCGGTGAACTTCAACAGCGTCCACCCGGCAGCGGCCAGCAACGCCCCCGGCCACGACCGCGCAAACTGAGGTCCTCGGCCGGGTGCCAGCGCCCGGTACGCGAACAGAAACAGCGCGAGGTCGGCCGCGAACACCGCAAGCCCGACGCCGGCCTGAACCGCGAGGCGGGCAAGGCCGTGATCCGGGGCGACCGCGGTAACGGCCGCCACGGCGACGCCAAGCATCGCAAGCGAACCCAACCCCAATGTGCTCAGCAGAGCGCGCGCCTTCGTCTTGACTGGGCTCTCTTTGGCGTCGATGCCGAAGATGCGTGACAGAGCCGCACTGGAGGCCTGCGCGGCTGCCGTTCCCGCCCACAGCAAGCCCCCAAGCGCGATCAATCCGGTGGCGGCGCGATGCCGTTCTGCGGCCGTTAGGTTCTCTGACGCCAGTTTCCCCAGCCCGGGCACGGCGCCGGCGACGCGACCTTGAATCTCGGCGGCAAGCGTCGAATCGAAGGCCAGCGCGAACCCCAGGACCGACCCGGCCAGAAGCACCAAAGGAAAGAGCGAAAAGAAGCCGTAGTAGGTGACCGCGGCCGCCAAATGGCCGGCTTGATCCCTGCCGAATCGTTTCTGCACCGCCATGGCGACCTTGACAGCGGGAAGAGAACGGAACCGAGTGAGCATGACTGAATCCTTCCCTGATTTCCCAGGGAAACACTCGATTGCTTACCCCAATGAACGGGTAGACGAAAAGGAGTAAGCCCCAATCGAATGAGAGGAGACCGCATGAAGTCCAAGTTGTTCCTGGGGGCGGGATTCATTGCCGGCTACGTGGCGGGCACCAAAGCCGGGCGCGCCAGGTACGACCAGATCGTTCATTGGGCGAATGCCGTCGTGCGCTGGGGCAGTGCCCGGTTCGATGACCTGAGCGCTGAAGAGCGGGCGGGGCTGGGTGGCGAGGTTGTTCGCAGGCTGCAGCGATTCTCGGGTGAAGAGGCGCTGCATCCTTCGGTCGGCAAAATCAGCGCTCGACCCACGGCCTGACGTCGCCAAGGGAGGCAAGCGATGGAGCTATCAAAGAAGCAAGCCGATCCTTCGACGACGGATGACGAGCTTGAGCTGGGGCTGGTTGCCGGTCGCGTTCGCGCTGCTCTAGATGAGGCGAGGCTGGTGGACGCGCGCGGCTTGCAGGTTGTGGTTCGCGGTGGGGAGTTAGTGATCTGTGGGGTCGTCGGCGACGACCACCAGGGCCGGACCGCCCAAGGGATTGCCGAGCAAGCGGCGGGTCTGCCCGTGTCTTTGGAGGTAAGCTTTGCGGGCGGGCCGGTTTCGCCGCCACCGGCCGACGCCGTCATGGTGCTTCCGTCGGCCGATGCCGCGGGAGCCAAGCTGGACGGGTAGAAGCCCGACCCAGAGAGCCCATCCCAGCGCACACCAGGGCTGTTCAGCGCGCCAAGCGCGCAAGAAAGGATCGCTTCTGGGTGGAGCCGGGAGGGGAGTACCGCGTGGTGCTTCCCCGGGGCGAAACTTCCCGGGGCTGTACGGCCGAGAAAACTTAGGGGGGGGAGCGATTTCCCGGCCTGCGGTGTCCGGCTCTAGTGCCCAGAAGCGATCCGTAGGATTGTTGCCCGCCGCACTCGTGGCTCAAACGCGATCATCGCTGAAATATTTTGCTTGAGTCGCTTCTGGGCCGCCGGACGGCCTTGGGGGTCGGCCGGGGTGGTCAGGAGCGAGGATCTGCCGAGCCGTCTGCCTGCGTGCACGCATCAAGCGCCGAGGCAAGTGTTGGGTACACAGGCACGACGGCGGGCAGGCATACCAACTCGATGACCTTGCGAATCAGCGAATTCCCCGGCAGCACCATGACCAAGGTAATCGCCGGACTGAGTCGCCGGCGCAGGTCGAACAGCAGCCGCACGCCGGCCGAGTCGAGGTACGTGACGTCCGTGAGATCGACCACGACGCCGGGGCCTTCGTGAAGCAATGCCTTTTCCATCGGCGTTCTCAGCGCGTCGATCGTGGCGATATCGATATCTCCGTAGGCGCGCAGCACCGCGGTAGCACCGATGTACTGCAGCGTTGCGGTCCCGGTCATCTCGATCACGGATTTGGCTCCTTGGTCGGACTCGTCTGTGGGCACGGGGCACGATGTCCGTGTTTCGGGCAGATCAGTGTCATGTCGGTAGAGCGCTGCCGAGTGCTTGATGGGTGCCGGCCGTGATGATTTTGTCGCTATTCACACAAACGAGGACCCCACCGATTCGTTACAAGTCAGGATCGTCGGGCAAACAGCCCGTAATCGAAGCAGAGCAGGCGTTTGGGGCAGCAGGGCAGGGTCGGGCCCCCGTGGTGGGGGCTTTCATGGGGCTCGCCGCTGCACCGACGCCAGGCAGAAAGAGTTTTGATTGCTGCCGAAGCGGGCAAGCAAGCCGCGTTATGACATGACCGACGTGGGGATGCCGACGTGCCGAAGGAAAGTTCGAAGGAAAGTTTGAAGGAAGTTGCGCCCGATCGGGCCATAAGCCCCCCAGCGGGGTATGTGGTGCGTGATGGAATCATCGGTCAGCAACGTGCGGCGTTCACAAGGGGCGCAGGCGTGAGCGCGACCATCATGACGCAGATTGCTCTGCCTCCTGCCGTCACCTCCCCCTCGGCGGCGCGACGCTTTGTTCGCGACGCCTTGATCAGCTTCAACCGCGATGCCGACGTCGAAACGGCCCAGTTACTGGTGAGTGAGTTGGTGACCAACGCGGTCATGCACGCGGCATCGCCGGTGCAGGTGACGCTGGAGATGGGGGAGCGAGAGCTGCTTGTTGAGGTGGCCGACACAAGCGATGCACCAGTGGTTCCTCGCGATCTGGGGGCAACCGCCCTTACCGCCCTTTCAGGCCGGGGCCTCTTGCTTGTTGATCGCCTGGCGAAAGAATGGGGAACCCAGAAGCGTACGCCGGGAAAGTCCGTGTGGTTTGTCCTGCCGCTCAGCGATCGCGCCGCGACCAGTCGCCGGGAAACGACGGGCGTCGTGTCGCGGTATACGCCTTCCAAAGGTGGGTCCGTTTCCAAAGGCGGTTCCGCGTAGGCTGCGGGCCACGCGGGTATCTCTACGAACGTGAGCATGGCGCCGGCAAGACCCGATGTGATCGCGGATCGCTATGAGCTGACGGGTCAGGTCGTGGCGGCGGGGGGCATGGGGCAGGTGCTGGTCGCCAAGGATCTGGTCTTGGGCCGCGAGGTCGCCGTGAAAGTTCTCTCCGATGGGGCGGCCGACATTCCCACCGCTCACCGGCGCTTCCGCCAAGAAGCTGAAGCGGCGGCCCGGCTGTCCCACCCAAATGTCGTAGCCGTTTACGACGCGGGGGTGCACGACGGAAGGCCGTTCATTGTCATGGAGCGGCTGTCGGGCCGAACCTTTGCCGACGAAATTGCCGCCGGACCCGTGCCGGCGCAGCGCGCCCGTCGTATCGGGAAGGAGGTTCTTTCGGCACTGGAGTGCTCGCACTCGCTGGGGATCATCCACCGCGACATCAAACCGCAAAATGTGCTGATCGACGATGAGGGTTCGGCGCGACTGGCCGACTTCGGCATCGCCAAGAGCCTTGAATCCGACTTGACCAGGACACGCGATGTTCTGGGCACACCCGCATATCTGGCTCCCGAATTACTGGAGGGAGCCATGGCGTCGCCGTCCAGTGACATCTTCGGCGTCGGCGTGATGCTCTATGAAGCCGTTGCGGGGCAAAAGCCGTTCGCCGGCGACACGCCGTGGGCCTTGGCGGCGGCGGTGCGAAGCGGCCGGCTGACACCGCTGCACGACGTGGTGCCGTGGATCGATGCGGGGTTCGACGCCGCGGTGGCTCGAGCATTGGCGGCAGATCCCAAGGATCGTTTCCCGACGGCGGCAGAGATGGCGACGGCGCTGGAGATAGAGCCGAACAGCGCTCTCTCCACGCCGCCCGCTCCCCCGGGAACCGACCAAACCATGGTGCTGCCGTCGCCCGATGCGGCGACGGTTGCGCTACGCAAAGATTCGGCGGCGCCGACGCATCGGCCGCGCCGGGCAGGACTGCTTCCCATCATGGTCGGCATCGCAGTGCTGGTGATGGTGCTGATCGGCCTGGCGACCGTCGTCTCTCGAGATCAGCCTCAGGTTACGCTCCCAAGCCAACGGCCGTCGCCGGCCGCAACGCCGGTGGCTCCGCGAGCCCCCCTTCCTTCAGCTCTTGCTGATGCCATGGATGAGCTTCAGGACGCGGTGACCCCGTGAAAAGCGCGCGCGGCTTGCTGGCGGGAGCCGTCTTCGGCGTGCTGCTTTTCACCGGATGCGGGGGCCCGAACACCGCCGGGCTTCGCAGCCGCGCGTTTGACGATCTTCAGACTCAGACCGCTCGCCTGCGCGCGGCAGTCAATGCTTTCGACCGGACGGCCGCCAACACGGAGCTGGCGCGACTGCTGAAGGCGGCGAGCATCTGGGAGGATCGAGGGGCGCTGGAGCCGGCCGAACTGAGTCGCATCACCCAGGCGGCTCAGCGCGTGCTTGCGGCTCTTCCGTCGCTACGCCTGCCGGCACCCACGCCCAGCCCTTCCGAAGAGAACCGCGAGCGCGGCAAGGGCAAGGGCAAGGGCGACGATCACGAAGAGAAGGACGGCTAGCCTCAGACGGCGATGCCGGCTCGGTCGATGATCGACGTCAGATCCAGGCCGCTCGGCAAGGTTCCGAATGCGTTGCCCCAGTCCCCGTTTAAGCGTGACGCGCAGAATGCGTCGGCAATCGGTGGTGGGCTGAAGCGCACGACCAGGGATCCTTGCAGCGCCAGCGCCAGCCGCTGGACGGTGCGTCGCGCTTGCGCTTCGATGTCTTCGCCGCGCAGCAGGTCTTCACGGATTCCCTTCACGTACGCATCCAGACGGGCATCGGCGCCGGTGGCCTGGTCCACCTCGGCGAAGAAGGCATCGACCGCGGCGGGTGTCTTCACCAGCGCGCGCAGCACGTCCAGACAGATGACGTTTCCCGAGCCTTCCCAGATCGAGTTGAGCGGGGCCTCGCGGTACAGGCGCGGCATGCCGGAATCTTCGACGAAGCCGTTGCCTCCGAAGCATTCCAGCGCCTCGGCAGCGTGCATGGGCGCGCGCTTGCAGATCCAGTACTTGGCGACCGCGGTCGCCAGCCTTCGGAACAAGCTCTCTGGTTCGTCATCTAGCGCGTCGTAGGCGCGAGCCAGTCGCATCGCCGTGACCGTTGCGGCCTGGGACTCGACGGCCAGATCCGCCAGGACGTTGCGCATCAGGGGCTTGTCGATCAGCGCCGAGCCGAACGCGCTGCGGTGGGCGGTGTGGTGCAACGCTTGCGTGAGCCCCAGGCGCATGCCGGCCGTCGAGCCCAGCACGCAGTCCAGGCGGGTGTGATTGACCATCTCGATGATCGTCGGAACCCCGCGTCCTTCCGGTCCGATCATGCGTGCCCACGCCCCGTCGAACTCGACCTCGCTGGAGGCGTTTGAGCGGTTGCCCAGCTTGTCCTTCAGGCGCTGGATGTGGAACGTGTTGACCGTTCCATCCGGCCGCCAGCGCGGCATCAAGAAGCAGGATAGGCCGCCGGGCGCCTGCGCCAGCACCAGGAACGCGTCGCACATCGGTGCCGAGCAGAACCACTTGTGCCCGGTGATCTGGTACTCGGCCCCTGGTCCGCCGGCGCCAAGGGGCACGGCGCGCGTCGTATTGGCTCGAACGTCGCTGCCGCCTTGCTTTTCGGTCATTGCCATTCCGCAGAGCGCGCCCTGTTTCTGGTCCGCCGGAAGGAAGCGCGGGTCGTATTCGAGCGAGGTCAAGCGGGGTTCCCATTCCTGTGCAAGCTCCGGCTGCACGCGGAGTGCCGGCACGGCCGAGTAGGTCATGGAGATCGGGCAGCCGTTTCCCGCGTCGGTCTGCCACACCATCATCATCGCCGCGCGCGCGACGTGAGCGCCGGCTCGCGGCTCGCGCCAGGGGAGCGCATGGACTCCCGCAGCGGTCGAGACCTTCAGCAGCTCATGCCAGGCGGGGTGAAACTCGACCTGGTCGATGCGGTTCCCGTAGCGATCGTGCGTGCGCAGCACGGGCGGGTTCGCGTTCGCCAAGCGGCCCCACTCGATCGCCTCGGCAGAGCCGGCCCTTGCGCCCAGCGCGGTGACGCGATCTTCGGCCCATCCGCCGCCTTCCCGGCGTAGCGACTCGACGAGGGCTCGGTCGGATTCGTAGGTGTTGATTCCCTCCAGCGGCGGTGGCTGGTTCGCGACGGCGTGGGTGGCGGTCATCGGCTGCTCCTTCGTGCGGACCAGACCACTGTCGGCGTGGTCCGCCGGAGTGTCAACTCTCCTATATTGGGAACCTTGCCTAGGCGCGCATGCGGTCGGCGACGTGGAACGCCAAGTCCAGGGATTGGGCGGCGTTCAGGCGAGGGTCGCACAGCGTTGTGTAGGCGTGGTCAAGATCTTCTTCGGTCAGATTCTCGCCGCCCCCCAGGCACTCGGTGACTGCCTCGCCGGTGATCTCTAAATGCACGCCGCCGGGAACCGTCCCGGCGTCGCGGTGACACGTGAAGAAGGCGTCCAGCTCTTCCAATATCTGATCCAGCCGCCGGGTCTTGCGCCCGGTCTTGCTGGTGAACGTGTAGCCGTGCATGGGGTCGCAGGTCCACACGACGGGATGGCGCGCATCGCGAACGGCGGCAAGAATCGGCGGGAGCTTGTCGCGCACGTGCTGGGTTCCCATGCGTGTGATCAGCGTCAAGCGGCCGGGCTCACGACCCGGGTTCAGCCGTTCGCAGATCGCGACGACATCGTCGGGCGACGCGGTCGGGCCGATCTTGCACCCAAGGGGATTGCGCACGCCCGACAGAAACTCGATGTGGGCGCCGTCGGGCTGGCGCGTGCGCTCACCGATCCAGAGCATGTGCGCCGAGCAGTCGTACCAATCGCCGGTCAGTGAATCCTGTCGGACCAGCGGCTCTTCGTAGTCCAGCAGCAGCGCTTCGTGCGACGTCCAAACCTCGGTCTGGTGGAACTGTCCCTGCGACATGTCGATGCCGCAGGCGCGCATGAACGCCAGCGCTCGCTCGATCTCGCCGGCGACTTGCTCGTAGCGGCGTCCCTGTGGCGAGGCGGCGACGAATTCCTGATTCCAGGCATGAACGCGCGTCAGATCCGCAAAGCCACCGCGCGTAAAGGCGCGGAGCAGGTTCAGCGTCGCGGCGGCACGGTGGTAGGCGCCCAGCAGGCGCGTGGGGTCCGCGACGCGGGCGTCGTGCGAGGCGACCTCGCTGTTGACCATGTGACCGCGGAACGACGGAATCTCGACATCGCCGACGGTTTCGAAGGCGGAGGATCTGGGCTTGGCGAACTGGCCGGCCAGCCGCGCGACCTTCACGATGGGCAGCCCTGCGGC
>JBKKBA010000543.1:0-4655 GCA_046714275.1 Actinomycetota bacterium | reverse complement strand
CGATCGCGTCGAGGTCTGCCGGCTGGACGCCGGCAAGTACGCCGCGCCGCAGATCCTGGAACCCGGCGCCGTCCTCACCGTGGATTTCCTCCCGGGTTTCTCCCTGGACGTCGCAAGCCTTTTCTTTCCCTGATCCAGACCGTGCGCGGCGTGGGGTACCGCTTCCGCCCAGACCGGTGATCGATCTGGAGAGCGAGAAGTCCGACCTGGGCGTCGGCTCAGCGCGGTGACGCGTAGAAGCGCGCCAGCGCGAAACGCAACGCGACGCGCGTCTGTTCCGACAGCGATGCGAGCACTGCGACCACCAGCGTGCGATCGACGGTTGCCGTCATCGCCAGGTCCACTGCCCCGGCGAGGATGCCGCATGCCGGTAACGCAGGAACCGGGAAGAGACCGATGGCTTCTCCGCGAGCGACCTGCTCCGCGTCGGTCCGCAACCACGACATTGGGAGGATCGGACTGACGGACACGTAGCGATCGAGTTGTTCGTTGTCTTCCGCACGCCGGACCGCGTCGGCTTTTGACACACCCTTCGCGCGAAGCGCGTGGTACTCGCGGAGTAATTCCTTGTCCATAGAGCAGTCGTGCGACGTGATCATCACGGCCGTGTAGCCGCTGGCCGCTCGCATGGGGGGTTGCTCGGGTTCATCGGAGGAGATCAGACCCACGCGCTGATCCAGTCGCGCCCATCGGATCTCTGAGGATGGGGGATTCGCATCGAGTCGCACGATCGGCGCGAACACGATGTCCCCCTGCAGGAGAGCTTCGGAGGGGTGCCGGGTGTAGTACTCGCCTGGATTCAACGTGGTTCCGAGGGTTTGAATCGACGTTTGGCGGGCGGCGTCCGCGCTTCTTCTTTGAACCATTCCTGCGACAGTTGTTCGTCGGATGCCCGCACGGCGCGCGATGCGTGATGGACGCTTCGTCCCGGGGGCCGGCCGACTCCAGCCCGGATCGCGGCCAAGGCCGCCCGCGTGGGATGCTGCTCATCCACTTCGAGGATCATCAGCAGATCCCCCGGGGAACACCCCAACGCTTGCGCGAGCCGCAAGAGCGTCGGGAGGCAGGATGTGTGGATGCGATGACGAATTCTTCGGGCTAATGGATCGCAGAATGTTTCTAAAGAGCGGCCTGGTGGCCACGGCCGCGTTCACAAGCCTGGGCTCTTCGGTCTGGCGACGAGCGCTTGCGAGCCATCCGGCGCCGGTCCTGGGCGACGGCCCTTACGGGCCAATCGCCGCGCTTCCGGACGGCAACGGACTCCGGCTTCCGCTGGGGTTCCAATCCCGCGTGATCGCAAACAGCGGCCAGCCGGTGGCCGGCACGGCCTATCCATGGCATCACGTCCCCGACGGCGCGGCAACCTTCGACGCCCCAGACGGCAAGTGGATCTACGTCTGCAACTCCGAATCACCCGTCCCGCTGGGCGGCGTCAGCGCGATTCGATTCAACAGCAACGGCACAGTGGATGGGCCACTCGGCGCTTACAAGATTCTCACCGGCACCAGTCTCAACTGTGCCGGGGGACCGACGCCGTGGGGCACGTGGCTTTCGTGCGAGGAGCACCCGGGGGGACTCGTCTGGGAGTGCGATCCAACGGGGGTTCTTCCGGGTATCCCACGTCCGGCGCTCGGCACGTTCTCGCATGAGGCCGCTGCGGTGGATCCGCAGCGAGGGCACGTCTACCTCACCGAAGATCAGTCTGACGGCTGCTTCTATCGCTTCACGCCGATCACGCTCACGGATCTCTCGGCCGGCCTGCTTGAGGTCGCGCGGTGGAACACGACGACTGGGGCGGTCACGTGGGCACCGGTCCTGCAGCCGAACTCGGTCTCGCCATCGACGCGTGCCCAGTCACACGGCGGTACGAAGTTCAGCGGCGGCGAGGGTGCATGGTTCGACGCCGTCGCACGCACCGTCTACTTCACCACCAAGGGCGACGATCGTCTGTGGGCGTACCACGTTGATACTTCGATGCTTGAGATATTTTTCAACTCGAAAACGACGCCGAACTCGCCACTGAACGGCGTCGACAACATCACCGTCTCGCCCGGGCGCGAGATCTTCGTTTGCGAGGATCATTCGTCGGCACCACATCAGCTCGTGATGCTTTCCCCAGACCCAAACGGCGGGCCAGTCGTGGTGTCGACGTTCCTGGAGCTGGTTGGTCATCTGAACAGCGAGTTGACCGGTGTGTGCTTTAACCCGGCCGGCAACAGGATGTATTTCAGCTCCCAGCGCGGCACCGTCAATGCTTCAGCGGCCGGCCTGGGCATTACGTTCGAGGTTACCGGCCCTTTCCGCTAACTCGAAGCGGACGCCGGGAGCAGACTTGAGGCTTGAATCAGGACGCCGACGTCGTCGTCACCTGGACGCGCAGCGTCATGGTCTACAAACGCGACGCCCCCGTGGACAAAGGCCACTTCCCAATCGCTGAGTCATCCATGGGCGCCGACTGATTCCGCCGCCTTAGAGGAGTTCGTGATCATTTGGCGAAATTGGGGGGAATGCGGGGCAGAGCAGCAGTGGTCTTGGGGCTCGCTATCGCGTCGATCGCTCCACCTTCGACCGCGGCCCCTCGTTCGACTCCGACTGAGGTGCAAGCGCCTGTCGCGGGGATGACGCGGGACTCAGGCCCGCTCGCGCTCCCCGAAAGGCTCCCTCCTCTTTCCGATCGCCCGGTCCCGCATGCACGTACACCCTCCGGCATCCCCCTCACCCGGGGCGCGAGCAGCGCAGCCTGGCAGGCGCGCTATTCCTCCCAGTCGGCCTCGTGGGAGATCGTGACGGCCGTCGCCGCCGACCCGGCGGGCGAGCGTGTGTTCGCGATCTCCAGCTCAACCGGACGAGATTCGGGATACGACATCGTGACGGCAGGCTTCGATGCCGTGACCGGTGCGGAGCGGTGGCGGGCACGGTTCGATCTCGGCGCCGACACGGACGTCGCGAACGCGATCGCCGTGGCGCCCGATGGCTCGCGCGCCTACGTAGCCGGCTACTCGTACGCGGACGGCGCGTTCCGGTCGATCGCGGTCGCCTACGACGCGACGAGCGGCGCGGAACTGTGGCGGCTCGTCGGCGACACAATCGACGCGAGCGACAACGGCGCGTTCGCGATCGACGCCGGCTCTTCCACTGTGATCGTCGCGGGCACTGTGTCGGGATGGCCGGCCGCGACCAAGACGGTCGCCGAGCTGAACGTATCATGGTCGTTCCTCGCGATCGCGATCGATGCCGCGACGGGCGAGATCCGCTGGCGCCGGACGCTGCCCGGCGGCCAGATCGACGTGGCTCGCGCGGTGAAGATCGCCTCCGACCGGGCGATCGTCTCCGGCATCAGTCGCACACAGGTCGTGGGGACGATCCGTACGACGGCCCTCGATCTGGCCACCGGTCTGCCCATGTGGGAAACGCGCGCCCCCGGCGGTTCCACGCCTGAACTCGCGGTCGAAGGATCCACAGCGTTCGTCGGCGGCGACGGAGGAGAGGGCGGCTTCGTGCTCGCCTACGACACGGCGAGCGGCGCCGAGCTGTGGCGCTCGACTCGCGCCGGGCAACCGCTCGCGCTGGCCGCCTCAGGCGGGCGCGTCTTCGCCGCGACGACCTCGGGCGGGCTCGACAACGACGCGGTCGCGGTCGCACTGGATGGCGCGACAGGCGCGGAGCTATGGAGCACCCGCTACACGCGCCCCGGCTACCAGCTCACGGCCGGGCTGACGGTCTCTCAAGACGGCGAGCGCGTGCTGCTGGCCGGGTCGACCGAGGACGGTCCGAGGCATGTCTTCGTCCGCTCCTACGACGCGTCAAGCGGCGTGCCCGGATGGACGGCGATCGCCAGCGCGACGAGTCCTCACTCCGACGTCGCGACTTCGATCGCCGCCGGCGGAGGCAGGATCTTCGTCGGCGCGAACTCCTGGGGCGGCCGCTCGCTCGAAGACGAGTCGGTGCTAGCGCTCGACGCGAGCGGAGGACTCGACTGGCGGACCCGGTACGACGGGCCCGGCAACTACGGCTACGAAGTCGCCGGTACGAGCGCGCTCTCGCACGGCGAGGAAACGCTGTTCGTCGCCGGACCTGGGACCGACGGCGGCGTGCGGTGGACAACTGTCGCCTACGACGCGGAGACGGGGGCGAGCCGGTGGAACGCAACGCAGGCCGGACCGGTCGATGACCGAGCCTCAGGGATCATCGGCGAGTCGCCGCGTGCGATCGCGGTTTCTCCCGACGACGCGCGCGTTTTCGTGACTGGACGGGCGCTCGTGACAACAGCCGGTGCGACGGGGATCGCGTACAGCTCGAACTGGATGACCGCCGGATACGACGCCGCGACCGGGGCGCGCCTGTGGGAGGCCGGCGCACCCGGGGTGCAGCATCAGTCCCGGACCGCTGGAGTCGCCGTGTCGCCCGATGGGCAGACCGTTTACGTCGGCGGCATGCGATGGTCCGGATTTCCATGGAACGGCGGAACGTACGGTGACTTCGAGCTCGTCGCCTACGACGCTGCGAGCGGCGCGATTCGGTGGCAGACCACGTGGAACGAGTTCGACGAGCGGCCCAGCGTGCTCGCGCTCAGCCCGGACGGATCGCGCGTGTTCATGGCGGGGATTGGATGGACCTCCGAGCTCGGTTATCACTACGTCGCTGCGTCCTTCGAT
>JBKKBA010000542.1:0-10079 GCA_046714275.1 Actinomycetota bacterium | reverse complement strand
GATCCGCGGCATCTACCGGACGGTCCCCGAGTTTGCCGGCGTCGTGGAGCTGCTGCGCCTGATCGAGGCCGTCGCGGTCACCGGCACCGTGCTGCTGGCCGTGTCGTGGTTTGCGGTGCCGGGCAAGCATGTCGTTCCGCTGTCGGTTCCGCCGATCGCCGCGATGATCATGTTCTTCGCCCTTGGGCTGATCCGCTTCGGGCCGCGGGTGCTGCAGTATCTGCGATCCGGCTGGGATCGCAGTACCGACGCGCAGCGCGTGCTGGTCGTCGGAGCCGGCAAGGCCGGAGAGATGCTGGTCCGGGACATGCTGCGCACGCCGGAATCGGGATTCACGCCGGTGGCGTTCGTGGACGACGATCCCGCGAAGTGGGGGAAGCGCATTCACGGCGTCACGGTGGTGGGCGGCACCGACGACATCGCCGCGCCGGCCGGCAAGACTCGCGCCGACCTGGTGATGCTGGCGATCCCGTCGGCGCCGTCCCTGGTCGTCCGGCGGATCCTTGCCGCGGTGTCCCAGGCGGGGCTGAAAGCCAAGATCATCCCGGGGCTGGACGACCTGTTCGGCGGGCCGGTCACCATCGCCCACATCCGCGACGTGGACATCGCCGACCTGATCGGGCGTCAGACCGCGCAGTTGGACGCGGACAGCATCGGCGGCTTCCTGGAAGGAAAACAGGTGCTGGTGACCGGCGCGGCCGGGTCGATCGGCAGCGAGCTGGCTCGCCAGCTCATCCGATTCCGCCCGGCGTCGCTGCTGCTGCTGGACAACGACGAAACCGATGTCTACGCGCTGCTGGGCCGGTTGCGGCCGCTGGCAGCGCGCAGCGACGTGGACGTCAAGATGATCGTGGCTTCGATCCGGGATCGCGCCGGCGTTCAGGCGGCGTTCGACCGCTTCGCCCCGCACGTGGTGTTCCACGCCGCCGCTCACAAGCATGTGCCGGTCATGGAGCAGTATCTCGACGAGGCGGTGCTGACCAACATCGCGGGGACCCGCAATGTCGCCGAGGCCGCAGTCGCCGCGGGGACTGAGCGGTTTGTCTTCGTCTCGACGGACAAGGCCGTGAACCCGTCCAGCGTGATGGGCGCGTCCAAGCGCGTTTCCGAGTTGCTGATCGCCACGCTGGGCGCGGGGACGTCCACGGTGTTCGCCTCGGTCCGCTTCGGCAACGTCCTGGGCAGCCGCGGCAGCGTCGTGCCGGTCTTCACGCAGCAGATTCACGACGGCGGCCCGATCACCGTGACGCATCCCGAAGCGACCCGGTTCTTCATGACGATCGAAGAGGCCGCGTCGCTGATCATTCAAGCGGGCGCGCTGGCCGAGCGGGGCGAGACCTTCGTCCTGGACATGGGCGAGCCGGTGCGGATCGTGGACCTGGCCGAGCGGATGCGCGATCTGATCGCCGGCGAGCGGCGCGACCGCATCCCGATCGTTTTCACCGGACTGCGTCAAGGCGAGAAGCTGCACGAGGAGCTGTGGCAGTCCACCGAGGACCTGGTGCCGTCGGGGCATCCGCGAATCCATCGCGCGCACGAGTCGGTCCGTCCTTACTTCGACGATGAGGCGATGAAAACCGTCGCGTGGATGGAACAGTGTGCATCCGAGCACGCGAATGCCGACGAGGTGAAAGCGCTGCTCTTCGACGTGCTCAAGATGCACGCCCGGCCGAGCGTCATCCGGCTGGCCTGACCGGGTTTCGCCCAACCGTAACGGTGCTCGCGCCCGATGAGGTAGAGGTAGACTTCGCTCTGACCGACGTGCAGCTCTCCCCAACTCAAGCATCCCTCCGAACGAATGCCAGAACGCCAGAACCTCGATCGCGTCATCCCCGACAAAGTAATAGACGAAGTACCGGACACGCGCGAGCAGTACCCGCCTCACCCCACGTCTGCGCGAGTGCGTGACCGGCCTCCCCGTACCCGGAAACCGACGGATCATCGAGAAAGCCCGCGCAAGATCAGCTTAAAGCCTCCGGAGCCGCGGGTCGGTTCTCCGCCCACCAAGCCACGGCCTCCTCGATCTGGCGAGCCGCCCGCGGCGCAACCCTCAGCCGACGGCTCACGCCTCTCGACGAGCTCGCAACTCCGCCAGCAACTTGTCGCCGTCGACCCATTCTCCACGAGCGATCGCCTCCATCGCCTCCGTGAGCTCAGCCTCCTCTTCCGGAGAAAGCTTCACCGGGTCGGAGTCGTCCTCGGCAACGATTGCGACGACGGTACCCTCCTCGAGCACGCCCGGAGGGATCTCCACTTTGCCGTTGACAACCCTGCCACTAAAGATCTTCATGGACGGATTCTACCCTCCGTCCGTAGAACGGCTTTAGCGGATGAGTCACCCGCCGAGGACGCAACATTGCCGCGGTCGCGGTCGCGCACAAGCTCGCGGTGCCGGCGTGGCATCAGCCCCAAACCTCCGCTTCGCTACGGGGTCACCCGCACCCCAGGTGATTCAACCAAGCGAGGAAGGAGTCCGTCCAATCAGTTAACTTTCATCCGTAGCCCGCTTGCGCGTGAACATTACGCGGTGAGCGAGTCTCTGACAGCATCAGGATGCGTCGCTGCGATCCGAAGCAGCGCGCGAGCCGGGCCCTCCGGACGGCGTCGACCCTGCTCCCAATTCTGCAGCGTGGCAACGCTAACTCCGATCATGAAGGCGAACTCAGGTTGCGACAGACCCAACCGCATGCGGATCTTGCGCACATCAGCCGGCTTGAACTCAAAGCGCCGCGACGGAGCCTTCTTCCCACGCTTGATCTTCCCAGCTTCGCGGACGCTGGCGATCAATTCGTCAAACGCCTTCGCCTTCACTTGAGCTCCTCTCGAATCACGCGCCCCAACGCCTTCACTTGTTCCGCGGTCAGATCGGCCTGCCGTGTCTTTTCGAAAACGTAGATCATGTACAGGCGCTCCGCCGGCTTGTCCCAGTAGTACAAGACCCGCAACCCACCCCGCTTGCCCCGACCCGGCTGATTCCAACGAACCTTCCGAAGCCCGCCGGCACCTCGGATCAGAGCACCTTGATCTGGGCGGAGTACCAGCGCCATCTGCAGTTCGCCTGATCTCCTCGTCTGGGAGCAGGCCTACGATGAGCCGCGTGAAGATGGACGTTTCTACGATAAGCAGAACACACTATACGCCATTGGCGTATAGTGGTCAAGAAAGACGATGGACGGGCTAACGGCCGGCATCAGCGGCGCGCACAGAACGTGAAGGATAAGAGACGCGCTGATTGCGCGTCCGCTGCATGCCGTTGTTAGGCGTCTCGCTATGACCGAAGCTATGCCTCTTTGACAGGACGCCAAACGCTTCCGTCTGCACTACCTCCAATCGTCAATCAGATAGACGCCAGGCCGGTTGTAGCCAGGCTCGTTGAGCCTCTGCATCGCCACACCCTGAAGGTCTGTGCGGAAGCCACGCTCAAGCATCTGGCGATAGGCTTCGTGACGAGCAGTGTTGACGCCGGCGGCCAGGCGTGACAGACCCTTTTCAGCGGCCATCTCTTCACAGGCGTCAAGCAACCGGTCGAAATCCTGCCCCGCTGTCGGACTCAGGCGCACCGCCCCGAATTTGACGTAGCACGCTCCGCTCCCGGCTTCAGTCCCCGGCCCGCAGTGACAGACTGCCAGCCCGGCTAGTCTCCCGTCGTCCCAGAGGAGCACGGTATCACCAAGACGTTGGTGAGCAACGGCGCGCACCTCCGGCCCCACATCCAGCCCCTCGTATATGGCGTCAGTTAGTTGACGGCAGGCGAGGAGCATTCCCTCCCGCTCGGCCTCCGGCACTTCAGAGAATCTTGTCCACCGTAACTCGCGTCCTGTCTGTCCGACCGGCTTGGACATAATCGCGGTGAGGAACCGCGGCCAGAAGCCGAACTTCCGATAAAGGCCGACGTGCCTCTGGCTGTGGGCGAAGGTAAAGAGACCGGCGTGCTTTGTCCCCCACTTGTCAAAGCATTCCATAATTGGCTCCATTAGACGCTTGCCCACGCCCCGATCCCACAGGTCGGGGCGGATCGTCAGCGGGCCGAAGAAGCCGACGCTGCCCCAGTTGGTGGCAAAGTTAGAGCCGACGAACTCGCCGCCGGCTTCGGCACCGAATGCAGCAGACGGGTCGGCCCGCCAGCGCGTCCGCACGTAGCCCGCGTCACCCATGAAGGCCGTCGGCTCGGGAAGGCCGAGGAATGTGCCGAAAGCCAGCCGCATGATGTGGTCGGCGGCTGCCAGATCATTCTCCTGAAGTGGGCGAACAGAGATGTCCAACTTCGTTGTCCCTGCCGGTTGTGGTTGAACTTCCATGGCTGTCTCCTTTCATCGTTTTGCATACAGCGTGGCACAAAGATCAAAGACTTAACTTTGGATTATGAAATTTCCGCCGAAATGTGGACGCCTAACGACTTGGGCGCTGACTCGCCGACGAAGTCGGTCGGGTCCAGCGACGAGTTGGACGGCCAGGCTCACTCAGCCCAGAAGGCATCGTAAACATGAGGCTGCTCGTAGATGAAGGTTGCTGACACGACCTTTTCCTCGGCGATCTCGAAGACAGCTACCTGTGGTTCGTCGAGTTGGCGCTCCCCGCGACGGCCGCGAACAGTCACCAGCGCGACGGCCCTGCGGTCGTTTGCAAGCACATCCTCGATCTCGAGCTTCAGACCGCCCCCAGTCTTGGCTGCGACTTGCTTCCAGAATCCGAAGATTTCGTCGGGGCCTGTATAGGTTCCCGCGAGAATTCCCTCACCCCGCACAATCCATTGAGTCGAGGGAGATAGCCGGGCGGCGAGCATCCTTCCGTTGCCGCGGCCCATCGCCTCGTATAGGTCACGGATCAGTCTCTCATTCGGGTGCACTCGAAGTTCTCCCCTTCAATAGTCAGCGTTCGAGCAACTGGCAGCATCCGAGTCCGCACAACGGCTTGGCGGATCAGCGGCCACGAGCGTCACACCATCGCCGACGCGACCGAGGAACGCGCCGCGCGAGTGGTCCGTTGCATCTGCAAGTTGAACGGCGACCCGTTTCACTTAGCCTCGTCGAGTGGGCGGACGGCCATCAGATCACGGTCCTGGACCGGACGGACATCGTCTGTGGACAGCGTAAGGACGGCTTGAGTTCGACCTGATCCGGTCACGAATTCGACCTCGAGGCCATCGGGTTCGTAGACCTCGACAACGGCGCCAAGATCGCCTTTGCGCAGGCCGTGGTCGGGCAGGTCTCTATTGAGAACCACCGTGTCGTGAAGGTTGAAGGTCATGGTCGTCCTCCCGGGAACGCGGGTAACGAACCTCGGGACTTCCTCTCCGTTAAGGATAATCCAAACGGCTACAACTTCAGCGTCTTTTCCGTTTGGGCCCCGAAGTTGCCCAGCGACTTCATACTTCTGGCCGAATCGCGTCGTTTCGCTCGCTCGGACGGAGCCGACAGCGGCGTGCT
Organism: Actinomycetota bacterium; assembly: GCA_046714275.1. Lineage (GTDB taxonomy): Bacteria > Actinomycetota > AC-67 > AC-67 > AC-67 > JBKKBA01. The sequence goes on along the minus strand of JBKKBA010000542.1, from coordinate 4,653 downwards.
TTCGCAGGCCTGCCGCAAGGACACCCCAGGCGTCCTGGGTGAAGCCGAGGCTGGCGAAGAACGATGCCTTGAAACGGCCTACAGAATGGGACGTGGCGAGAAGATAGTCCCGAAGCTTTCGCGGCTCGACGACTGCATGATCAGCGCCCGGCAGAAGCATGCGGAGACTCTACAAGGGCGCTGAGAAATCTCTCGCAATAGATGGCGTCAGTCCGTTCAACGGCTTGGCGGCTGAGCCGCGCGAGCCCGAAGGGCGAGCATCGGTTCCAGTCGCAAGTTGTACGGCCATCTGAAAGATGATTTGTTCGAACCCGGCGACCGGCGAACTGATCAGGCACTTGATCGAGCCCTCGCGAATGTGCTGAACATCGCTGCCAGCACCTCGGTCCAGACCTCGTCGGGGAGGGCATGACCGACGCCCTCGAGCTCTCCACCAGTAGGTGGCTTGAGCCGTTGCGCCGCTGAGCAGCAAAACGGACTCGCTCGATGGGTCACCGAAGGACTCGTACCAGATGTCAATCTGCCCGACCGGTATCGTCCCGCTCGTCATCGCCCCTCCTCAAATCGGTCCGTACAACTCCTGTTTAGACCGTTCATGCGTCTTTCTGCCCGATGACGTGAAGCAGCCGGGCCACTCGCCGGTACGGATCGCGTCGTCCAGCCTCGAACTCCGCACTCAGAATCGCCTCGATGTCCGCCCCCGGGGTCAGTTCGCCGACGTGATCGGTGAAGACACGTACCCCGTACCAGGTTACGACGCGGATCGATCGGGCCGCGAAAAGTTCGATCAGGTCGCGGAGGCGATGCGCTCGCGTGGACACGCCCAAGCCCCCGACGTCTTGGGTCGCGTCGAACGCGTCCACCGCATCGTCGAACCTACCCTCCAAGGCTGGCCGCATGGCCAAGGAGTCAGCGTTTTTAGCAACCAAAGACACGACACCTCCCGGCCTCGTCAGCGTGGCAACCGCATCAAGGAGAGTGGCAGGATCTGCAACGTAGGGCAGGACCGCGTGACACACGACGAGGTCGAAGTCGCTCGCGTGCAAGATCGTCGGTGCAGCCTCACCTGTTGACTCGATTAGGCGGATCCGAGCGCGTACATCAGCTTGCTCGCTGTCGAGGCTGCGAAAGGCGCGGGCCAGCATGGCTGCGGACGGGTCCACAAGCGTCACGCGGTAGCCACGTCGGGCCAAGGGGATCGCTTGATGTCCTGCGCCGCCACCCACGTCGAGGATCGAGGCAGGTACGGGCGGAAGGTGGAGACTAAGTTGCCTTTCCAGTAACACCTGGCGAACCATGCCCCGCACGGTCGCGTAATGACCGATGAAACGTTCCGCGAGGGGGTCGAAGGAGCCCTCCTCGCTGCCAGCATGAACTCGCCTGATTCCCATCGGTCTAACGGTCTGGCGTTCAGCGGCGCCCGCCGGAGGCGGTTGTCCGTTGCAACGCCGAGTTGGCTCGCATTCGAGGTGACCCCAGCCAATGCGGTCTGCGCGCAGTCTCGGCGCAGTCGCGGAGGTACATGTTCATCAGCGTCTGATACGGGATCGAGAGCTCGAGAGCGAGATCTTGAAAGTAACGGATCGTGTCGGTGTCGAGCCGGATGGTCAGCTGCTTCTTCAGTCGCTTCGCATAGGGGTTGCGAACGGCCTTCGAGAAGTCATACTGTTTCTTCATCTCACCCTCCTCTTGTTTTCGTACTCCGCTCGTTCACCCTTATCCGCCTTCCGTGCCGAGATGACGCGGATCACGTTGGCGGCGCGCCGGTAGCAGTGGCAAACGACGAGCGTCCGCAGTCGGCTGCTCATACCAAGGATGATGAATCGCTCCTCCTCACGAGAATGCGCAGTATCCGGGATCAGCAAGGCGTCCTCGTCGAGGAAGACCGACCGAGCCTCCTCAAAGGAGACGCCGTGCTTCCGTCGGTTGGACGCGGCCTTGCGCTCGTCCCATTCGAACCGTAAGCCCGGCACTCCACTAGTGTACCTACACTGTAGCTACAGCACAATGGGACGGGCCGTGCACGACTCCTGAAACCCGATGCCTGTGAAGGAAGCTCACTCGGCTGCAACAAGGTGCTCCCGATCCCCCGATCGTTCAAGGATCATCGGTGGTCGCCATCGCCGCGGAGAACGTCGCGATCGAGCCGAGAGAACACCTTCTCCAGATTTGCCTCGGCCACTTCGGCCAGGGTGAGATCTAGATCGGTGCAGATCTGCGTGAGATACCATAAGACATCGCCCAGTTCCTGCTTGATGTCCTGACGATCGTCAGCACATGATCGGCACGTCGGCCGGCGGACGGAATCCCAGGAAGCCGAAGGCGGCGCTGAACATCGGGCCGGAATGCTGGACGGACGCGTCGCGGAACAGACCGCGCACGATCGTCAGGTAATCGCGCATCGCGGTCAGGGGACGCCGGAACTCGGTGCCGGCGATGTGCGGGAATCCCGCCATCTCATAGCCCAGATGGCAACGGAACCACTCGGGCAGCAAGATCAACCTAGTTCCAGCACGGTGGCTTCATCCTGTTCATCGAACCGAGCGATGTCCTCGCTATGCCGTCGGAGTAGTTGCGCGATGTCATCTGTGCGGCAGTTGCCCAACCGGATCCAGATGAACTTCGGTGGGCCACCGCGCAACACCGCCAGCCGATGGAAGTCCTCGTCCTTGCTGACGACCATGCACCCGTGCTCGCGGGCGAGTTCCCAGACCGCTGCGTCTCCTGCACCGCCGCGCCCGAGCAGTCGGATGTGGAAGGAGCCTGGGAACACGTCCGCCAGCGCCTCGCACAACTGCTCGGAAAGCGGCTCATCGAAGAGCAGCCGAGCCATCTCAGGCGGCTGGGGTGGTGGTGAGGGTACGGCGCTCGCGTTCGGCCGCGTAGGCTAGGCACGCCCGGATGTCGTCTTGTGTCAACTGGGGGAAATCCCCCAGGATCTCTGTCTCCGACATACCGCCAGCGAGGTAGCCGAGCACATCGCCCACCGAGATGCGCGTACCTCGCACACATGGCTTCCCGAACCGAACGTCCGGCTCCACGACGATCCGATCCAGCAGGTCCATGTCCCCAGTCTACCAGCCGACCCTCCCTGCAAAGGACCGCTTGTCACCCAGCGGCTTGCCGGTCGCGCGAGCCCGCGGGCGCCAACGGCCACCCACGCGCACCCATTCCATGAATCGATCGACTCGCTCACGCCCGTAGAGCGGAAGGATCCAGCGGGTAGGCCCCTTGCAGTACGCCCGACCTGGTTCCACGCCTGCCTCCCCGAGAACACGCTGGGAGGCTGGTCGCCTCCGATCGAGAGCTGACTACCGTTCCATGCTGAAGATGCACGTCCGGCGGAGCGTTATCCGGCTGGCGTGACCGGGTTGGACCCAAGGCACGCCTTCCCGGGCGTCGTGCGGATCAGCCGACCAGCGCGCCGGCTTCCTTCAGCATCCGCAGGCTCTGGATCGGACCGGCGTAGCCTTCGTAGCCGCCGACCACGCCGACACCGGGCATCGTTGCGCCGGCCTGGACGAACGAGTGCAGGGTCTCCGCGATCTGCTCGTGCGTGCCGGTCGCTGCGATCGAGTCGATCATCGCGTCGGACAGCGACTGCAGCGCGCCCGGCAGGTCGCCCTGGCCGATCGCGGCGGCGAAACCGTCCAGGTCCGTGCCGAAGCCGCTCGCGACCAGCATGTCGCGATAGAACGGAAGTTGCACGTACGGCATGAGCTGGCGGCGCACGGCGTCGCGCGCGCTGGCCCGATCCGGGCCCGGCGCGGCAAACAGGCAGGGGAAGATCTCCAGCTCCTCCGGAGATCGGCCGGCAAGCGCCGCGCCTTCCCGCAGGCTGGGCACGACCGTGTCGCGGATGTGGGCCGGCGAGGACAGCCACAGGATCGCGCCGTCGGCCATCTCTCCGGCAAGCCGAAGCATCCGCGGGCCCAGCGCTCCGACCATGATTGGCACGTCGGCCGGCGGGCGGAATCCCAGGAAGCCGAAGGCGGCGTTGAACATCGGGCCGGAATGCTGGACCGACGCGTCGCGGAACAGACCGCGCACGATCGTCAGGTAATCGCGCATCGCGGTGACGGGACGCCGGAACTCGGTGCCGTGCCACGACTCGACCAGTGCTTGGTGACCCGTGCCGATCCCCAGGATGAACCGTCCGCCGGTCGCCTCGGCCACCGTTCCCGCTTCCTGCGCCATCGTCACCGGCGTGCGGGTAAAGATCGGCGTGATCCCGGTCGCCAGCTTGATGCGCGAGGTCCGCGGGCCGATCACGGCGAGCGTCGTCAGCGCGTCCCGGCCGGCGATGTGCGGGAAGCCCGCCATCTCATAGCCCAGCTCCTCGGCCGCCAGAACGCGCGACTCCAAGTCACCAATGCTGCGCGCCGTCAAGAAAAAGCATCCAAGCCGCTCCACGCGAACCTCCCTCGTCACCCGGTGAGGGTTCTGTCTACCACCTGGTAGAGAAACGCGAAAGCTACCCGCGGGTAGCCGGCCGCAGCAGATTCTGGACTGGTCACGGTTCTCCGGCGGGATCGACTTGTCGATCGTCGCCTGGGTGTCGGCCGGTACCGGTCGGCGTTCGAAATGGATCACGCACGCCCTCGCCATATATAGGCGCGAACCAGTCCCCAAATCGATCCCGCTCCATAAGCA
>JBKKBA010000541.1:0-2531 GCA_046714275.1 Actinomycetota bacterium | reverse complement strand
GATGTGGGTCGCGGCGTCGGCGATCGGCGTGCTGGGCACCGAAGACGGCGGAGCAACGTGGAGGTTCCTGAACAAGGACGTCCCGGCGCGGCATCTTCCGAACCACTACCCCGAGTTCGGTCAGTGCGTGCACCGGTTGCTGATCGACCCGTCCGACACGCAGCGCTTGGTTCAGCAGAACCATTGGGGTCAATTCGAAAGCGGCGACGGCGGCGCGAACTGGCGCGACATCCAGTCGAACCTGCCGTCCATCTTCGGTTTCCCGATGGCGATGGACCCGGCCGATGCGTCCACCCTGTTCACCGTACCGCTCACCGCGCCCGACGCCGGGCGGCACAATATCGGCGACCAGTTCTCGGTCTGGCGAACGACCGACGCCGGCACGACGTGGGAGCAGATGACGAAAGGACTGCCGTCGGGGGCGCACGTGCGCCTGGGCGTCCTGCGCCATGCCATGTCTACCGACGACGCCTCGCCGTGCGGCGTCTACGTGGGAACTAACACCGGCCAGCTGTTCGCCGGCGCCGACCGCGGATCAAGCTGGCAGATGATCGCCGACTTCCTCCCACCCATCTACAGCGTCAACGCAGCGACCATTCGATAAGTGCCAAGGAACTCATACTGGATAGGTACGGCAGTCGTACTCCCCAGGGCCGAGTGCCCTCACGCGGCACGAGAACGGACCCTGGCCGGCGGGAAGCTGGGCGACCGACGTACCGCCGAGGAAGGATGCTCGGCAGAACCCATACCCCTGGCAATACGCCACGGGATTGCCGAGGTTGTCCTCAATGGCGACGGAAAGGTATGCGTTATTGGTCGCCGTCCCGTAGATAGAGAACGCAACCCCAGCCGGCACAAATTTGCAGGCGGTTTCTCGGGAGTGCTGGCCACCGCATCCACTTTCGATCGCCGCGGGGCTCGCAGCCGGGACGAGCAGCGCCGCAGCCGCCAGAGCGGCGGCCGCCGCCCTGTTCCCCCACCGATTTCGTTCCCTCTCCATGGCTCCCCCTTATGTACCATTTTCCGATGGATTTTACCGGCTATTCGCGCATGAAGCCTGGGGTGCGTTCCGAGCCACCGGGGGCGTCAACCTTGTGCGGAATGGCGATCGCAGTCACCTCGCCTGTGAGGATCAGCACGTACGGGGTTTCGGCGCGGACGGCCCCGTCTTGTGACTCGACCAGCATGATGCCTTCGCGGCGCCAGATCAGCGTGCCGTGGACCCACCCGGCGCCACCGCGCAGCGCGACGGAAACGGGGTCCCCTTCCTTCAGGCTCTCCAGCAGCGACTTCTCCACGGTGAACGCCTCCTACGGGTCGATTGATCGGAAATATTCGATGGTTCTGGCCAGGCCTTCGCGCACCGGAACGGCCGGCTCCCAGCCCAGCACCTCGCGCGCCCGCGTGATGTCGGGACGGCGAACGTTCGGATCGTCCACCGGCCTGGGCTGGAAGACGATCTCGGACTTCGACTCGGCGATCTCGATGATCATCCGCGCCAAGTCGATCACGCGGTACTCCTCGGGATTGCCGATGTTGACCGGTTGATGCTCATTCGATCGCAACAGCCGGATGAACCCTTCGATGAGATCAGAGACGTAGCAGAACGATCGCGTCTGCGACCCGTCGCCGTGGACGGTGATCGGCTCGTTGCGAATCTCCTGCACGATGAAGTTCGACACCGCCCGCCCGTCGGTCGGCCGCATCAACGGGCCGTAGGTATTAAAAATCCTCACAATTCGAGTATCCAGAGAATGGTAGCGGTGGTAGGCCATCGTCATCGCTTCGGCGTAGCGTTTGGCTTCGTCGTAGACGCCGCGCGGGCCGATCGGGTTCACATGGCCCCAATACCCTTCGGGCTGTGGATGGATCTGCGGGTCGCCGTAGACCTCGGAGGTAGAGGCCAGGAAGTAGGTAGCGTTCTTGAGCTTGGCCATCCCCAGCGTGTGAAACGTGCCCAGCGCGCCGACCTTCAGCGTCGGAATCGGGTGCATCAGGTAGTCCACCGGCGAGGCCGGCGACGCAAGGTTCATGACCGCGTCTACATCGCCGTCGATGAACAGTGGCTTGGAGATGTCGTGCTCGATGAACGAGTAGCTCTGGTTCGACCCGAAACGCTCAACGTGCGCACGCCGCCCCGTGATCAGATTGTCCACGCAGAGGACCTCAGCCCCGTCCAGCAGGAGCCGATCCACTAAGTGGGAGCCCAGAAACCCAGCTCCGCCGGCAACGACAACGCGCATAGACCGCCGAGTCTACCGGAAACCCTGTGCGCCCCCAGACCCCGGTGAGGGGTCGCCGCCCCATCGCGCAGCGCCCGATTGATCGTGCTTGCAGACCTGGTCGCATGCGAAAACCCGCGCTCTCGCGCGTCAGTTCGCGGGTATGGGTTCGGCGTGCATCTGGTGCGGTGGGCGCGGCCCGGCGTCCTGCGATGTCGTGGCGTGGTTTGTTGGTGCGGTGCGGTGTGGCTCGGTTCGGTGTGGTGCGGTGTGTTCCCGCTAGACCCGGGCAGGGCTGCCGCGGGGATA
>JBKKBA010000540.1:0-2693 GCA_046714275.1 Actinomycetota bacterium | reverse complement strand
TCGGACCGATCGTGACCAGCGGCCAATCGAACGTCTCGGCATCGGCGTTGTAGTCGCCGACGCGGTAGCGGGTGAAGGTATCGCCGTCGTCGGGGGACGCATAGGCCCACAAGGTTCCCCTGCCGTGAGGGACACTGGTCAGGCTCTCCTGCTGCCCCCCATCATTCGTGCAGACGACGATGATGAACTTCGATCCGGCGCGCCGGTCGGCTTCGGGGCGGCAGCCCCCCGACTCTTTGAGCGAATGACCCAGGAGGTCGAAGCTGTTCCCGCCGTCTGTGGAGCGATGGATGGAGTACCGGCCGGGACCGTAGGCATCGCCGCCGTCGCGCCCCCACGGGTTCAGCAGCGGGTCTCCGGCCTGCGAGAGATAGAAGATCGTGCCGTTGCCGTGAGCGGCCAGCCACGGGCGATCATCCACCGGCTGGCCGGTCGGAACCGCCGGCCGGTGAAAGTCGATCGAGAAGGCTCCTCGTCCGGTCACGGTCCACCGCGTGATCGTCGAGTCCGCATACGTCTGGTCTACGAAGTAGAGGTGATCGGCGTTGTCCAGGGCAAAGTCGCCTTCGTAGCCGAACTCGTGGTTTTCGATGTCCAGCGGTAGTCCTGGGATGTTGTGGAACGACCTTCCTCCGTCGGCGGAATACCACAGCCACGACATGCTTCGCGTCTTCGTGGGGGATCGGTCGTCGGGAGCCAGGGCGAGCTGCGTGGTGGTCTTGCGCGCGTGCATGAAGATGTTGCCGAACCGGTCCGTGAGCAGCACGGGCTCCCACGCCTGGCTGCCCGCCGGCGCCACCCTGACGGGCGCGCTGAAGCGAAGCGGTTGCCGGAATGGGTCGGGCGCGCTCTGTCCGCTTGATGGGACCATCAGAGCAACAGCCGCACAAAGGGCGGCGGCGGTGGCCGCGCTCGCTCGAAGAGGCCGCCGCTCGAAGGTCTGTGTCCCCGTCCTCATGTCCCACCCCCACCCGAAAATACGATTCTAGAATAGGGTTCTAGTTTGGATCAAGATCGCCCTGCGCCGACTGGGGCGCAGATAGCGGCAACGCAGAAAATTCAGTAAGCAGGACCACTGATGCCGGGTGGCAGCGGCATTTCGCTCCTTGGGCACGTTCGAGCCAGCCCGGAGTACGCCGACACGCCGGTCTTGCTGGTCAGCGGTTCGGCGGACGCCGACGTTGAGTGGGCGGTCGCTCACACCAAGCGGACCGCGTTTCTTGAAAAGCCCATCGATCCCGCCACGGTGATCACCGAGATCCAGAAGCTCCTGTCTTCGTGATCGCTGCCGCCCCGCCTTCGATCAGATGACCGAAGGGGGACTATTCTTCGGCGAGGGCCTTCAAGGAGAGACCATGGCGAAGACCACAGCGGCTGCACGTCTGGACGCGTTTCGCTCGATCCCGTTGTTTGCGGGGCTTGGGGATGTCGCGCTCAAGCGCATCATCAAGGTCGCGACCGAGTTCCGGGCGCCGGCCGGCCAAGTGTTGATTCAGCCCGGACGCGAGGGCTCGGGCATGTTCGTGCTGGAAGAGGGTACCGTCCATGTCGAGCAAGGATCCCGGAAGGTGCGGCTGGGCCCTGGTGATTTCTTCGGAGAGCTGGCGCTTCTCACCGACGACGCTGTGCGCGCCGCGCGGGTCCGCGCTCAGACCGACGTCCGCTGCCTGGCCATCGCGCGGCCTGACTTCGCCAAGCTACTGCGCGCCGAGCCAAAGATTGCGCTGGTCATGCTGGAAGTGCTTGCCCACCGCCTGGCCGGCACGATGCGCGGCTGATCAAGATTCCGCTACGATGAAACTTCTCTAGGGCGGCGCTTCTTTTCTCGGGGGATTGCTCATGCGCAAGACATTCGTGGTTTTCATGCTGGCCGTGTCACTGGCGGCTTGCGGCGGAGGCAAGGCCGGGGCGCTGAAGGCGGGAGCCTCCGGATCGCCGACGAAGGGGGCCAACAATGCCTACTGTAACCTTGCGAAGAGCTACCAGAGTTCCTCGGAAGAGATCTCGAATGCCTTCAAAGGCGTGGACTTTTCGAAGCCGGAAGAAGCCAAGAAGCAGCTTGCCACCGTTTATCGGGGCTTGACGCCCAAGTTCAAGCAGCAATTTGCCGACGCGCTGATCGCTGCTCCCGCCGAGTTGAAGGCCGACATCCAACTCTTCGGGACGAACTTCTTGCAGTTCTTGGAACTGCTGGAGAAGTCCGGCTACGACTTCATGAAGATCGGGCAGGATCCAAACTTTACGAAGCTGTTCGCGGATCCCAAGTTCATCGCGGCCTCTGATCGGGTCGGCAAATACGGCGCCGAGAAGTGCGGAATCCCCTACACGCCCGCGCCGAAGGCCAGCTAGCGCTACCGCTAGCGGCAGCGACGCAGAACCGCCGGTAGCGCGGCAGTTCGCGGTCATCGCTCAGAGGAGCTGCTTCCGCTGCGCGCAGAACGCGACTTGTCGAAGATTAATCAGGCACGCCCACACGCCAGCACACGGACACTCCGGCGCGTGTGGAACAGGCACCCCGCGCACCAGCACGCCGGTGCACCGTCAAAAACACCCGCACCCCCGCCGTCCCACCACCCTCAATTTCGATTAAATCGTCGCGTGCCCTTCCACCCGGGAGGCGGCGGAGTCCAGGTCCACCCACCCGGAGGCCCCGCAATGATCCAGCCGTGATGGGTCTTCTGCCAGTGGTGATA
>JBKKBA010000539.1:0-2758 GCA_046714275.1 Actinomycetota bacterium | reverse complement strand
GTCGAGTACACCGGCGACCTGGACCTTCCGATGCGGCCGCTGGTCTGGAGGGTGTGGACTGCCGGAGCCCCGGCGGCGATGCGCCTGTACAAGAAGATCAAAGGTGGAGCCGGGAGCGCGGAATGAGCAACGAGGAGCACCCGACGACCTGGGTCGAGATCTCGGCCGGAGCGCTGCAGCGCAACTGGCGCGCGGTCGCTCAGCACGCCGGCGTCCCGGTCTGCGCCGTCGTCAAGGCCAACGCGTACGGCCACGGGCTGGCCCAGGCGGCGCGAACGTTCGAGCAAGCCGGGGCCCGTTGGCTGGCCGTGACGCGCGTTGAAGAGGCGCGCGCGCTCCGGGCTGCCGGCGTCCAGGCGCACGTGCTGGTGCTCACTCCGCCCCCCACGCAACAGGCGCTGGCCGAGGCGATCGGGCTGGGTTGCTCGGTCGCGCTGGCCGACGCAACCGATGTCATGCGTTTCGCAACGGCGGCCCGCTCCGTCGCGAAGCCGGCTCTCGTCCACCTGAAAATCGATACCGGCATGGGGCGGCTGGGAGTCACGGTCGAAGAGGCCGCTCCTGTGGCCGCACGCATCGCCGATGAGCAGGACCTGGTGCTGGAAGGCGTGTTCACGCACTTCGCCGACGCGGCAGGCCCCGGCGGCGCGGCGCAGTTGGAGCGGTTCGCGACCGTGCGAATCGCGCTGGGCAAGCACGCCGCCCGTGCGCTGGTCCACGCATCCAACAGCGCGGCGACACTGGCTCTGCCGGACGCGCGATTCGACATGGTGCGGGTCGGAACGTTGCTCTACGGCCAGAACCCGCCGGGCGCGAAGGCGCCGTTCCCCCTGGAAGAGACGTTTCACTGGTATGCAAGCGTCGTCGCCGTCCGCACCATTCCCGCCGGCGGCACGGTCGGCTACGGCAGCGAGTGGAAGGCAAAGAGGACCGAGCGGGTGGCGACGCTGGCGATCGGATGGGCGGACGGTTTCACGGCCGAGCCAAATGCGCGAACCCCTTCGGTCACGGGCGCGGTAACGGCCACGGCGAAGACGCTGGCGCGCGCGGCCGGCGCGCGGGAGGACGATCGTGTCGTGCGGTTCGGATCGCGCAGAGCCAAAGTCATCGGTCGCGTGGGTATGCAGACCGTGACCGTGTCGCTGACGGGCATTCCGGATGTCGCCGTCGGCGATGCCGCGCTGGTGCCGGCCCGGCGGCTGCTGGTCAACCCGGCCATCGACCGCGTGTACGTGCCGTGAGCGACGACGCGGACCTGATCGCCCGGCATCTGTCCGGTGACAAGCGGGCGTTCGATGAGATCGTGACGCGCTACGAGCGGCGGGTTTGGGCCGTCTGTCTGCGCATGTGCGGCGAGCCCGAGGATGCGCGCGATGCTGCGCAGGACTGCTTCGTCACCGCGTTGCGCGCGCTGCCGTCCTTCCGAGGCGAGGCGCAGCTTTCGACGTGGCTGCACCGGATCGCCGTGAACGCGTCGCTTGATCTGATCCGCAAGCGCGGGCGGCGGCGGACCGAGCCCGTCGAGGACGTTCCCGAGATCGCCTCGGACGCCCCCGGACCCGAGGACGAAACCATCCGTCTTAGCAGAGCCGAGGCGGTGCGGCGCGCGCTAACCCATCTGAGCGAGGACCATCGAGCCGTCGTCGCGCTGCACGACCTTCAGGGTTTGCAATACCCAGAGGTCGCCGAAGCGCTGGACGTTCCGGTCGGAACCGTGAAAAGCCGGCTGCATCGGGCTCGCTTGGAGCTGGCTCGCTTGCTGGGGCATCTGAAAGATCCTGCCGATCCGGGAACCGAAGAAGGGTCGGCGGCCTCTAACATGACGGAGCCTTACCGATGACCCTTCATCCCGCACCGGAGCAGCTTTCCGCCCACATCGACGGAGAGTTGCTTGGTCGTGAGCGAGCCACCCTGGAAACCCACCTTGCCGGCTGCGCCGAATGTGCCGGGATCGTCGCCGCGCTTCAGGCGACGCTCGGCGACTTGGACGGGCTGAAGGATCCTCAGATGGATGAGGGCGCAGCCTGGTCGATCCGCAGTGGGGTTGCTCGCGAACGCAGGCTTGCCGGGCGGGGACGCCGACGCGCGTGGGCCGCCGGAGCCGCGGCCGCAAGTGTCGCCGGTCTGCTGGCGCTCACCATCGCGTCCACCCAGGGCCGGCCGGGGGATGGGCCCAGAGCGGCGGCAGACAGTGCCGACCTCGCGTTGACCGAATCGGTCGTCAACTACGACGAGGCGTCGCTGCAAGCTTTGCTCGGCCAAGAAGCCGCGGGAACCAGGGTGCGAAACTATTCCGGCGCGCAGGCCCAAGTGCCTGCAGGCTCGGCGGGCGGCGGCAGTGACGCTTCGGTGGAAACGAGATCGGAGGCCAGCTCCGCGCGAGATGCTCTCAGTGCCTTTGCGCTCGCGGACGGCGATCAGCAGCAGGCGGCAACGTGCCTGGACACCATTCGCAGTGCCGGCCAGCGGACCCAACTCCTGGAAGTCACGGCCGCCCGCTTCAAGGACGAGCCCGTCTTCCTGTACTTCTTCCGGGTCCCCGCCGACAAGCCCGAACGCATCGAGCTGTGGGTCCTGACCCGTGCCGGGTGCCAGGTTCGCTACTTCCGGCAAGCCAAGATCTCCCGGTAGTCCCCGGAAGAACCTCGCGGTCCGTGGCGTTACGGATGAAAGTCAAGTGCCTGGACGAAGTTCCTCCCTCTCTGTAAGGATGTGGCCGGGTGCGGGTGACCCCGTGAGCGAAGCGCAGGGTTGGGGC
>JBKKBA010000538.1:0-4413 GCA_046714275.1 Actinomycetota bacterium | reverse complement strand
GCGGGCGTCGTGCTGCGGAGGTCGTCGTGAGACATCCACGGATCCGGGCCGTGCCGGCGCTGCTTTTGCTGCTGGTCGCCACGCTGGTCCCTTGGCCGGCGTCCGCGGCGGAGCCGAACGATCCCGGATACGCACAGCAATGGGGGCTGCAAAGGATCCGCGCGGCCGGTGCGTGGCCCGGCAGCCGGGGGAACGGCATCGTCGTCGCCGTCGTGGACACGGGCGTGGACGCGGCGCACCCAGATCTGCGCGGTCGCGTGCTGCCCGGCAAGGACTTCGTCGACGACGATGAGGATGCGGCCGATGCGAAAGGCCACGGGACTCACGTGTCGGGGACGATCGCGGCGATCACCGGCAACGGGGCGGGGGTGGCGTCGGTAGCGCCCGGAGCGAAGATCCTTCCGGTGCGGGTGCTGGGTCCCAGCGGCGAGGGGGACCCCGGCGATGTTGCCGAGGGCGTTCGCTGGGCCGTTCAGCACGGAGCCAAGGTCATCAATTTGTCGCTGGCTCAGGATGATGAGCTTCCCCTGACCGGAGACTCGCTGCTGCGCGACGCCCGCGTGGACAACGCGATCAAGGATGCCGCGCGCGCCGGAGCGGTCGTCGTGGTGGCTGCCGGGAACAACGACGAGGGAGGCAGGAACCGCACGGCGTACGACGCGACCGTGTCGGGTGTGATCGTCGTCGGCGCCACGACGAAGACCGATCGACGCGCTGCCTATTCGAATTATGGCGACGGCCTGGACTTGGTTGCGCCGGGCGGTGGCAGCGCGACCGACGCCAAGGCGTGCAACGACAACGACTGGGTCGTCAGCACCTGGTGGAATCCCGTCGCGAAGCGCTCGGATTATGGCGGCGGGTGCGGAACCTCGATGGCGGTCGCCCATGTCTCGGGTGTGGCCGCGCTTCTTCTGGCCAAAGGCTATTCGAACGCGGGAGCGGTGCAGCGAATGGTGAGCACTGCTGTGGATGTGGGAGCCAGAGGACGCGACGAGCAAACCGGCGCCGGCCGCGTTGACGCTCTTGCCGCCGCCGGCGGGGTTGCCGCCCCCAAAGCATCCGTCCGCCCCGTCCCTTCTCCGACCGTCCAAGGAGGCATCAGCAACGCGCCGGCGCCGTCGTCGCCCGTGCCCACTGCGGTCACCGGAAGGCCTGAGCCGCAGGAATCCCCGTTTGCCGCGGGTGTCGCGGCACGGGGCCGAACCAGCCGGGGGCGCAGCGGACCGATTGCCGTAGCCGCGCTGTTCGTTCTTGCGGTGATCGCGGCCCACAGCCGGCGCGCCCACAACATGTTCGGCCGGTAGATCAAGCAGCCCGATCGCGACGAGAGGGATCGCGCGCGGTTAGAGGCCTTCCAGACTCTGCGCCCACAAAGTGATCGCGCGGCCGGCGAAGTAAAGGGCTGCGGCGAACAGCGCGGAAACGAAGGCTATGGTGAGCACCAGTCGCGTGGCGCCTTTCAGCCTGCCGGTGTGCGCGGGCTCTAGGAAGGGGATCGACTCCAGCAGGCCGGCCGCGGCGCCGGCGATCGGCGCCGGCTCGCTCAACCCACGGGGCATTCCACGAGAGGCGCGGATCCGGGGGGACCCGGGCTTGCGGCGGTGCGCTCCTTTGCGCCGGCGCGGCGGCATCGACGCATGAAGGACGAAGCGGGCAGACATCAGCAAGGCGGCGATCGCCAGCACCACCCGCGTATCGATGCCGCCGGACCTGTTCAGCATGGTTTCGGAGCCCCCAATTGATTTGCCGGTCTTATTGTCACACCTTCAACCCAGTCCGGGCCACCCTTGCCTCCGGTACGCTTGCCGGGTCACCCATGGAAACTCAGCCGCTTTCACTTCCCTACCCGGCAGCGCCATCCCTGCCGGCCGAACCTGCGGCTCGCCCAAAGCTCCCCTCTCGGTGGCGGGCGGCCCTTGCGGCCGTGGCGCTGGTTCCCGGGATCGTGGCGGGAGGCTTGTTCGTCAAAGTGGACGCTCACGCCCTTTCGCCGGGGCCGGCCGAGGACGTCGGAAGGCTGATCCGAGTCAAGGGGACGCAGTACGCATCCAAGGGCGCCTTCCTGCTGACCACGGTGTCGGTCACGATCGACACGATCAACCTGTTCGAAGCCGTGAGGGCTTGGGTTGACCCGGCGATCGAAACAATCCCGCGGGAGGCGCTGGTGGGTCGCGGCCTGACCGACGATCAGCAGGACCAGTTGAACCAAGCCGACATGGAGGAGTCGAAGTACAACGCCATCGTGGTTGCCGCGCAGGCCCTCAATCTGGACGTGTCTCTCATTCCGGGCGCGCGTGTGGTGAAGGTCTTTGCCGGGCTTCCGGCGGAAGGAATCCTGAAGGAGGGCGACGTGATTGTTGCCGTCGGAGGCACTTCGGTGGCCTCGGTGACCGAGATGAGCAGCGCGATCCGGCAGAAGCCGCCCGGAGCGGAGCTGCCGTTCGACGTCCTGCGAAGTGGTGAAAGGAAATCGTTCACCATCCGCACCGTGGCCGACTCGGGGGAGCCATCTCGGGCGATCATCGGAATCCGGCCGGCGCCGGCGTATAGCTTGCCGTTCGACGTCATCATTGACTCGCAGGACATCGTCGGCCCAAGCGCCGGGCTGATGTTCGCCTTGGCGATCGCCGATTCGCTGACGGAGAGCGATCTGACCCGCGGACATCGCATCGCCGGCACCGGCACGATTTCCCTGGACGGCATGGTGGGTCCCATTGGTGGTGTCGGTCAGAAGGTCCGGGCGGCCGAACACGCCGGAGCCGAGATCTTCCTGTCGCCTCCCGAAGACTTTGCAGCCGCAAAGGCCACAGCCGGCAAGATTCGCGTGTACGCGGTTCGAACGATCGGCGACGCAGTGAAATTGCTTGAGAGCCTTCCGGTCGCTCGCAGTAACTAGTTAGAACTAACTAGTCCCAGAAACCCTGGCTAGAGGGTGTTTTCTGGCTTTGATGCGCCGATATACTCGAAGGACATGGAAGGACAGTTGGCAGTGCCCTTCCACTTCGCAGCTGAGTTCCTCATCCTTGCGGTCTCTGTCGGAGCGTGCCTTGATTCGCTCCGACGGGCCCGGGCAGGCGGCGGGTGGCGCGCGTCGATTCAGACGCTGGGCTTTGCCGTTCTTGCCGGCGCGCAAATTCTGCACGGGGCTCGCATTTCCGGCGCCGCCGACGACGGTTCGGCGGTCTCTGTTCTTCTGCGTGCCGCCGCCTTTGCTCTTGTGGCTCTCGGGAGTAGAAGCGTTATCGACGCGCCGCTGGGTATGGGCGGGATCGCGTCGTTTCTTCCCGTGGCCGCGGTTCCGGGGCTTTTCCAGCCCGGTGGCTCGTCGCAACTGGCGCTGATCCCCGGTGTTGCGGCTGCCGCTGCCGCCTGGCGCGGGGTCACGGCGCATCGCCGGGACCAGGATCCCGCGTCGTTTGCCTTCGCCGCTGCGTTTGCGACGTTCGCCGCCGGGGAGGTGGTGCTGGCGATCTCGCCCCCCGCCGGCGGCACGACGCTTGCGGTGGCGCATGCCCTTCGTTTTACCGGCGCCCTGTTCCTGTCGCGCTGGCTGGCCAGCTCGATCGCCCGCAGCGTGCGCCTGCGCTTCGTCGCCGCGTTCGTTGTGGGGCTGACGGTCCTGGTGCTGGTGCTTTCGGCCGCGCTGAACGGCGTCATCGCAGGGAACCTGGCCGATCAAGAGTTGAACCGCATCAACGTGACGGCGAATGCTCGTCTGGGTGCGCTGAAAAACCGTCAGGACGTGGATAAGCAGACGGTGCTGAACCTGGCCCGGGCTACCCAAGGCCGCTTGCCGGACCGGTTTGCGCTGTCGGCCTTGGCCTGCCTGTACCCGGATCAAGATTTCCTGATGACGGTGCGGACCGATCGTCGCGTGGTCGCTGCGGTCGGCAAACCGAAGCGGCAGTGCGACTTCACGGATGTCGGGTCCTATGTTCAGCGCAATCCGTCACCGCCCATCCGGCAGGATCTTCGCCTTGGGGTGGCCGGGACCGAGGTCGTCACCGGTGTGGCGCTGGCCGGCCGGACCGGCGCCAGCTTCGAGGTGCTGCCGGGTTTGATGGTGTCGGTCGCGGCGGCTCCGATCGGTCCCCTGAACCGGCCGGTCGGTGCACTGATCGCCGGCCGGGTCATCGATACCCGCGCTCTGCTGCGCGAGAGGGGGCAGACGGCCGGAAGGGGCGAGGCCCGAGCCGATCTGAACGACCTGTCGTTGATCGTCGGTGGCGAGGTCGTCGCGACAACCCTGGAAGGCGGGATCAAGGCTGCGGCCGGGCTGGTGTCGCCGGCGAAGCGGATCCGCGACGTCGTCGAGGAAAATCAGCGCTCGCTCAACATGATCGTGGACATCGGCGGGGTGAAGTCGTTCGTGTCGTACCTCTCCTTGCAGCGATCCAACGGTGTGAGTTTGGG
>JBKKBA010000537.1:0-6951 GCA_046714275.1 Actinomycetota bacterium | reverse complement strand
GCCCTGCTCAGAGCGGCAAAGGATGCTCCCCATCGCGAAGCCCCCGTGGCGCTGCGCCAACGAAAATGACCCGGCGCGGGCCGCAGGGAAGGCCACGACTCGTCAGGGGTTGGGGCGAGCGGTTAGTGTTGGGGCGTTGAGCGGGCGATTTCTGGGAGGGATCTGCACATGCCGAAGGTAGGAGACCGCATCGTCGTTGAGGGATCCAAGGTAGGCGGGGCGCGCCGCGAGGGAACCTTGAAGAAGCTGGTCGGCTCGATGATTCAAGTCCGGTGGACCGACGGATCCGAGACGCTGTTCTCGCCGGGAGCCGGCACCGTGCAGTACTTGCCGTCCAACGGCAAGCACGCAAAGGTCGAAAAGAGCGCCAAGAAGACCGTGAAGCCGGCAAGCAAGCCGAAGGCGATAGCTAAGCCCGCCCCGGCAAAGGGCAAAGACAAGGCTAAGACCAAGGGCAAGGGCAAGAAGAAGCGGTAGAACCGCGGACTCAGCCGCGCTTTTTGCTCTGCAGTTCGGCGACGATGGATTCCAGCGCTGCGATCCTGCGTTGCAGCGTGGCGGCCGAACCAACATTCTCGGCGACGCGAAGGATGCCTTCAGACAGGCGAGCCAACCCTTCGGTCATGCGCTCTTCGATTCCGTCAATACGCTGCGCAACGCCTTGCACGCCGGCGTTTCCCGATGCGCGTTCCGCAGCCTGACGCGCGCCGGTCTCCGCGATCTGCGCCTGAAGCCCTTCCAGCCGCATCGCGAACGCACGCAGCGCTCCGGAGAACGTCTCTTCACTGGCGACCAGATCACGCCGCAGCGTGGCGACCTCGTCACTGAACTCTTCGCGCGCAGCCTTCAGCTCCGGCTCTAGCTTTTCGCGAACTTTGCCGATCTCTGCCATCGCTTGCTCGCGCGCGCTCTGCAGCCCCGTTTCAAACCCTTGCAGCAAGCCGGTGAACGACGACTGGAACTCCGAGCGTGCCGTCGAGACGGTTGTTTCGACCTCGGACCGGATTTGCTTCAGGCGAGCGGCGACTTCAGTTCGGGCCGCATCGACGGCTTCTTCCAGGCCCAGGCGAATGGAAGCCCGCAAAGCATCCTCGTCCACGGCCGGTGCCATAGCCTGAAGTTCGGACGGCGCTTCGGCGCGCGTGCCTGTGGCCCGCAGCTCCGCCACGGTAGCCGCGACCGCGCCCAGCGCATCCTCGATGCGCGCCTTCATGATGGCCAGCTCGCTGCTGAGCCGGCCCGAGTCTTCCTCGTGGGCCGTCGCGATGCGCGCGATGTCGTGCTCGATCGAATCGACGCGCGACTCGAGTTGGGCGACGGCAGTCACGGACTGGATCTCGCTCAGAATCTCCGCAACCTCGGCGTCGTACTCCTGCGGCTCTTCGCGAACGTCCCAGCGCGGGTTTCGGGCGGGCTTGATCGGCAGGCTCATGGGTAGGTCCTCTTGGTTGACCCTAGCTTCGGGCGCGACGTAGTCAAGCATTTCAGGGCCATCCGGACCAATCGGCGGGTCGCCGGGAACGATATCGGGGCTGGTGTTTCGTTCAGCCGGGATACCGGCCTCACCCCGGGTATCGGTAGGTTCGGGTCTCTGAGGCGGCGACGGCTTCCTGCGCCAATCCATGAACGTCTACTCCCCCCTCCGCGGCACGCGCACCGGCAATCGACGCCTTCGTCGCGGGCCGCTTTGGCTCGAACAGCACACAGGCTTCCTGGCAGGGAGCGCTGGAGACTTCGAAAGTTCCCAGCCGGGTGGCCTCATCGATGATCTCTATCTTGTCACGACCGATCAGGGGCCGCAGCACCGGAATGGTGGATGCGTCCTCCACGACCGCAAGGTTCTCCATCGTCTGGGACGCGACCTGGCCCAGCGAATCCCCGGTCACCAGCGCCTTCGCCCCTTCCCGGTCGGCGATCAAGCAGGCGATCCGCATCATCTGACGCCGGTACAAAAGCGTTCGCAGCTCCTGAGGGCAGGCGGCCACGATGGCCTGCTGCGAAGGCGCCAGCGGGACGAGCCAAAGGGTCGACTGATACTGAAACCGCGTCAGCATCTGCGCCAGCTCTTCGGCTTGGCGCACCGAAGACCCATCGGTGAACGGCATCGAATGGAAGTGCACGAAGACGGATCGAGCGCCGCGCTGCATCATGCGCGCCGCCGCGACCGGCGAATCGATGCCGGCCGACAGCAGCGTCGCGGTGCGGCCGGACACACCGACGGGCAGCCCGCCGGGGCCGGGATGACGCGCGGCGTAGACGAACACCATCTCGCCGACGATCTCGACGTGGACGGTCAGGTCGGGCTCAGTCAGGTTCACGCGCTTGCCGCTTCGCTCCAGCAGGTAGGCGCCGATCTTTTCGTTCAGCTCGCGAGCGGACAGCGGCAGGGGGCTGTGCGCCTTGCGAGCGCGCACCGCAAAGGTTGCCCAATCGTCGCGCCGCTGCGCCCGCGCCCAGGCGACTTCGAAGATCTGCTCCAGCGTCATCCGGTCGCCGGCGGCGAATGCGAAGTTGGCAACGCCGTAGACACGCGAAAGCCGTTGCCGCGCTTCTTCGACGTCGGCGTCGTTGGCCAGGGGAACCAGCATGCGCCCCGGCAGCCGCTTGGCGGGTCCGGCGGCGACATCGCCCATCGCGCGATCCAGGTTGCGCTGCAGCGCCCGCTCGAAGAACGAGCGGTTGCCGCCCTTTAACCCGATCTCGTGGTAGTGAACAATGGCAAACTCGCGCAGTGACATGGCATGCCCATGGTACGCGTCCCCGCGCGGCGTTGGAATCGTGACTCTGGAATCGTGACTACAGGGCGCAGGCGCCGGTCTGCTGCGCGGCGGTGCGGCCGCGGGCCCGGTCGGCGGCCTGAAAGATTACCGTTTCGGCCAGGGCGTAGGACTCTTCGGCATCGTCCTGCGCGGCGGCGAAGATCATGCCGCGGACGCGGCCGTCGGTGTCCACCAGCGGTCCGCCCGAGTTGCCCTGCCGCACCCTGGCTCGAAGGATGTAGATCGTTCGGACGACCTGCTTGCGGGAGTAGATGTCGTAGCCGCGGGCATCGGTACGGGAGCGAACCCGCGCCGGCGAGGTGGTCCGCTTCCCGCCGCCCGGGTAGCCGATCGCGGCGCCGTCGGTGTTCTTGCCCGCGCGGGTTTTCTCGACCGTGAACACACGGCCGGGGACTTTGGCTCGCAGGATCGCAATGTCCTTGTCGGTATCGATGTAGATAACCGTCGCCCCGAAGGACTTGCCCCCGGTTGCGGGGATCACCTTGGTGTTGCTGGTGCCGGCAACCACGTGCGCCGCCGTCACCAGAAGGTCACTGCCGATGGGAAAGCCCGATCCGTCTACGACCCCGCCGCATCCTTTTGACTCGATCTTGTAGGTGATCTCTGCCGCGGCCAGGATCTCTTTGTCATTGGCCAGCGCGGCCGGCGGGGGCTCGACGCCCGGCGCCAGCGACGGGTTGAGCTGCGCGAAAACCTCGGGGAAACCGGTGTTGTTCAGCAGGCGGCCGATCTCGGCCATGATGTTGGGAGGGCGCGGCGCCACCTTGTCGATGACCGCCAGGAGCGCCGAGTCCTTGATCGCGGCAGCCACGGCCGGTGACGGGCCGCGCGCGAACGTCACTCCCATCACCCACATTCCCACCAGCGACAGGAACCCGGCGATCACCGAGCCCAGCACCTGATCGGTGCGGTTGGCGGTGGTATTCGTGATCTTCTTGCGAAGCCGCATCGCCACCGCGGCGACGATCCCTTCGACCAGGAAGGCGATCCCAAGCCACGCCACGATCGTGTAGATGGCGCGCGAAGGACTGTCGGGATTGACGTTGAACAGCCCCATCACCCTGGGCGCCAGCATCGCCCCCAGCACCAGCCCGACGACGAATCCGCCCCACGAGAACACCTGCAGCAGCGCGCCGCGCCGGTAGCCCGTCCACACCGCGAACCCGACCCCGGAGACGATGACCAGATCGACCCAGTTCATAGACACCCATCGTAATGCGCAAGAACGACGGACGCGGGAACCCCGCTGGGTTCGATCGGGTCGGGGCTACTTCGGATCGGGCCGGCCGGGCTGCAGGACGGGAGCGTCACCGCGCTTGGGAACCATGACCTTGCGCCGGAAGTACAGAACCTCGACTCCGTCCTGGTTGATGCCGCGCGTTTCGACCGTGACGACCCCGCGGTCGGGTTTGGAGGACGACTCCTTCTTGTCCAGGACCTTCGTTTCCGCATAGAGCGTGTCGCCGTGGAAGAACGGCGCCTTGTGCAACAGGCTCTCGACCTCTAGGTTGGCGATCGCGCGACCGGACACGTCGGGAACGCTCATGCCGAGCGCAATCGAATAGACCAGGTTCCCGACGACAACATTGCGCTTGAACTGTGTCTGGGTCTCCGCGTAGTGAGCGTTGGTGTGCAGCGGGTGATGGTTCATCGTGATCATGCAGAACAGATGGTCGTCGTACTCGGTAATCGTCTTGCCGGGCCAGTGCTTGTAGATGTCGCCGATGTCGAAGTCCTCGTAGAAGCGGCCGAACTCTCGTTCCGTGCCCATGGTCGTTCGTCCTTTCGTCTGTGCCGATTGTTTATGCAAGCGTCTATGCGAGCAAGGGAAACAGCTTTGCCAGCGGCCCCAACAGCTCGGTTTCGGCGCCGTCCAGTGGCTCGCGGCCGGTGCCGGTCAGCGCGAAACGCACGTCGTCGATTCCCAACGGCCGCAAGTCGGCACCCAGCAGGCCACGGAGCACGTCGCAGGTGACCGTCAGCCCGGCTTCGGTCGGGTCGGGCGACAGGCCGACGGCATCGCGCAAGTCCATCGTGTGGATCGTCACCTCCAGCACGCGGGTCTTCGCGTATTCCGACAGCAAGAGCCGGCCGCCCCCAAACGGGCTTTCGATCATCACACCGCTTGCTGCTCCCGCCTCTTGCGCAGTCGCGATCGCCTGAGGCCATTGCGTCTTCCAAGCCGCGCACAGGTCCGCAGGAGTCAGACCGGCGGCACCGGACTGTGCCCGCTCGACGATGCCCCGCCCTTCGGCGACCGGGTCGTAGCGGAAGTACTGCACGGCGTCGATCTGCGCTTCTCCTGGCACGGGTCGTTGCGCGACCTCCAGCAACCGGCCGGCTCCGCGGAACGCGTGGAAGGTCAGCTCGGTGACGTCCATCGGCGGGCACCGCGTGGGCCGCTCCCAGTCGTCGCCGGAAAGCTGATCTAGGAACGCCGCGGTCCGCTGCGTTTCGGCGGCCAGCGCATCCAGCGGTTGAATCATTTGGCCACCTTGTAGCGCTGCAACAGGCTCTTGGCGATGACAATCTTTTGGATCTCGCTGGTGCCCTCGCCGATGATGAAGAAGGGGGCATCGCGGAACAGACGCTCGACCGTGTACTCCTTCGAATAGCCGTAGCCGCCGTGGACCCGCAGCGCGTCGCGGCAGACCTCCACGCACATCTCGGAGGCGAACAGCTTGGCCATCCCCGCTTCTAGATCGGTGCGCTTGCCGGCATCTTTCATGACGGCGGCGTTCAGCATCAGCAGGCGAGCGGCTTCGATCTTGGTGGCCATCTCTGCCAGATGCACCTGGATCTGCTGGTGCTGGCTGATCGGCTTTCCGAAAGTGACTCGCTCCTGCGCGTACTTGATAGCTTCTTCGAAGGCCCGCTGGGCCACGCCGATGGCCCGGGCGGCGACATTGACGCGGCCGACCTCGATCGCGGCCATGTTCTGGATGAAGCCGTGTCCCTCTTCGCCGCCCAGAAGGTTGGCCGCCGGCACGCGCGCGTCGTCGAAGACGACCTCGGTGGTCTCGCCGCCCTTGTAGCCCATCTTTTCGATGTTCTTGCCGACGATGATGCCGCCCGAACGCTCCGCCCCCGGCTCTTTTTCGATGATGAACATCGACATGCCTTTGTACGCGGGCTTGGTGTCGGGATCGGTCTTGGTGATCGTCATCGCGATGCCGGAGCGAAGGCCGTTGGTCGCCCACATCTTCTGGCCGTTGACGACGTATTCGTCGCCCTGCTTCACCGCGCGCGTCTTGATCGCCTGAACGTCGCTGCCGGCATGTGGCTCGCTCATCAGCAACGCAGCGCGGGGGTTGCCGCCGACCATCTTCGGCAGGAACCGCTGCTTCTGCTCGTCGGTTCCGAACGTCTTGATCAGGAAGCAAGCCATCGAGTGCGTGTTTAGGATTCCCGACAGGCTCATCCATCCTCGCGCCAGCTCCACGATGACCAGCGCGTAGGTGGTCAGAGGCATGCCCAGGCCGCCGTACTCTTCGGGCACCATCATTCCGAACAGGCCCATCTCTTTCATCTGTTCGACGATCTTTTCGGGGAACTCGTCGTTGTGCTCCATCTGGTCGGCGACGGGAAAGACTTCGCGTTCGACGAATTCGCGAACCGTATCGACGATCGTCTGCTGCTCTTCGGTCAGCTCAAGCAATGCCATGGGATGCTCCTTCGGGCCTATGGTCCGCGGTCACTTTGTGTCCGATCCCCCCGGCGGTCACTTTGTGTCCGATCCCAGGAAATCGGCGACTGCTTTGACGCGCTTCATGCCGGAGGCTTGGCCGCGCGACGCCAGTTGCTGGGCCATCTTGCGGCTGGCTTCGTCGATCATCTCCTTGCCGAACATGACGGCGCCCTTGCGATCGACGTCGGTCGCCTGCGCGTAGTACTCCAGCAGGGCCTCGGCCTTGTCGTACTCGTCCTGCGTCGGGGTGAACACCTCGTTGAGCACCGTCACCTGGTCGGGGTGCAGCGCCCACTTTCCGTCGAAACCCAGTGCCTTCGCGCGCATCGCGGCGGCACGGTAGCCCTCCAGGTCGCGGATCAACAGATAGGGCCCGTCGATGCACTGCAAGTTCTGGGCGCGAGCGGCAATGTTGATCGTCATCAGCACGTGGTGCCAGTGGTCCAGGTTCTCGTAACCGGGAATCGGCGCCCCGGCCGTGAC
>JBKKBA010000536.1:0-2522 GCA_046714275.1 Actinomycetota bacterium | reverse complement strand
TATCACCACTGGCAGAAGACCCATCACGGCTGGATCATTGCGGGGCCTCCGGGTGGGTGGACCTGGACTCCGCCGCCTCCCGGGTGGAAGGGCACGCGACGATTTAATCGAAATTGAGGGTGGTGGGTGCCGCCGCACATCGCGGTTCCCCCGTCGCGGGTTCCACGCGCGCCGTGTCCGCACGCGCCGTGTCCACGTGTGCCGTGTCCGCACGCGCCGTGTCCACGTGTGCCGTGGTGTTGGCGCGACCGGGATTGCTGGCGTGCCATTGGGGTGCGGGGCGTGCTGACGCTCTGTCGGCGTGCTGGCGCTCTGACGGATTGGCGTGGAGTGGCGTGGCGTGGAGTGGCGTGGCTCGGCGTTGGCGTGTCTGCCGGGTGCCGCTAGGCGGTCTGCGATGTTTCTTCGAGCGGGTCACCGATCGGGACACTGATGCGGAAGGTCGAGCCGCGTCCCGGGGTTGACCAGGCTTCTAAGCTTCCGCCCAGCCCCTGCGCCAGCCAGCGAGAGATGTAGAGCCCCAGCCCCGCGCCGCTGTTGCGATGCCGGCGCATCCCGCCGATCTGCTGGAAGGGCGCGAAGATTCTTTCCAGCTCCGACGGCGGGATTCCGTCGCCCCGGTCGGCGATGTCGATGTTCAGCGACCGGCCGGACTGCGAAAGCACCATGTCCACGTCGGTGTCGGGTGGTGAGAAGCGCAACGCGTTATCGACCAGCCTCCGGACGATCTGACCCAGCCGTTCGGGATCCGTCACAAGATGCCGCGGTGCATTGTCGGAGCGTATGTGGACGCGCGCCGCGGCATGCGGGCCCAGTTCTTCGATGATCGAGCCGACGGCGCGCAGCGGATCCGCCGTGACGATCGACAACTTCAGCGGGCCTTCGTCGATGCGGGTCACCAGAAGCAGATCTTCGACCAGCAATCCTAGCCGATCGGCTTGGCGATCCATCACTTCCAAACACTGTTCGACTTCTTCGGGGGGAAGAGCCAGCTCGGGACGCCGCAGTGTTTTCAGGAACCCTTGAAGGGAAGTGAGTGGGGTCCGCAGCTCGTGGGAAACCACAGAGACGAAATCCGCCTTCATCTCGTCCAGTTCGCGCATGCGACGAACGGTTTCTCGCTCCTGCTCAAGCAACTTTGCGTTGGTGATGACCAGACCGATCTGCGATGTCAAACGCGAAAGCCGCTCGCCATCTTCGCGCGAGAACGCATCAAGCCGGGACGACTCAACATCCACGATTCCGATCACTTCGTCGCGATCAAGGATCGGCGCGGCCATCTCGGAGCGAATGCCGGGAACCCATTCTTCGTAGCGTCGGTCGGCAGCCGTGTCGGCAACTACCTCCGCACGACCGGTAGACGCTACGAATCCGCAGATGCCACGATCAAGCGGAATGGTTCGCCCCACCGACCCAGGTGGGTGTCCGAACGCACCGACGCATCGGAGGTGGCGGTTGCGGCCGCTTCCTTCGACAAGAGCGAGCCCGAAGGCTTCGTATCCCATGGACCGCCTCATGGCCTCGACGATGTGATCCATTGCCTCCGACAGTGATGGAGCGGCGATGCCGGCGATCATCACGTCGTGGAAGGCTTGCAGTTCGGTCCGCGCCGTGGCTTCTCTGAGCGCGGTCTCTTCGGCGCGCGTTGCCTGAGCGCGGGCAAGGGCTCGCTCGTCACGCAGGCTGCCGGCAAGGATCCCGGCGATCGAAGCCACGACCGCGATCACCGCCGTGCGGAAGATGACGTCTTGCGGGTTTGGTTCGTAACCGTATGCCAGATTGCGGTAGACCTCTCGTCCGATCTCCAACGGAAGGGCGGCAATCGCCGCGATCATGCCACCTCGCAGTCCGAATCGAAGCGCGGCCTCCAGCGGCAGGATGCAAAGCGTTGCCCACGACGTAGCGATCGGCCCAAATGAGAATGCGCCGGTAATCGACAGCAGCAGCACCGCGTCCACGATGAACAAAGCGACTCCCAAGCGGTGTACCGCTTGCTCGGTGCGGATCCTCCGCATGACCGCGAGGGCGACGAAGTTCTCAAGAGCAAGCGCCAGGAAAAGGGCGTACCCGGCCAGACGAATTCCCGGCGGCCATGTCTGGACGGGATCGCCGGGGAACGCTCGGAACGGAAGCGAGACGATCAGGATGCCGGCCAGGGATCCGAACCAGCGGATCCACACGATCTGATGCTCGACGCGCAGCGCTCGGCGAAGTGCACCGGGGTCTCCGGCGACGGTCGACGAGGTGACCGGGCTCTGTTGCACTGCTACCGTCATCGTCCCTCAGGCTGGGCGGAAGCGAAAGACCTCTTTGAGCGTATTACGACCAATACGCGGTAAAGGTTTTGCAAACCGACGCTGAGCCGGCGCGGGAAACGGCCGCTTGCCGTGGCCGGTACGGATGAAAGTCAAGTGCCTGGACGAAGTTCCTCCCTCTCTGTAAGGATGTGGCCGGGTGCGGGTGACCCCGTGAGCGAAGCGCAGGGTTGGGGCTCATCCCTGCCGCGCCGCTCGTGCGCTTCG
>JBKKBA010000535.1:0-6303 GCA_046714275.1 Actinomycetota bacterium | reverse complement strand
TTTGCGCCGCAGGGTCGAACCCGACGATCGTCACGCCGGACGCGCCCAGCTTGCGGGTCAGGTTCGACGCGGATCCGACCACTTCGATGCCCCCGGCCACGCCGTCGGTGCGGCGGCGGACGGCATCGTCGGATGCAATGGATTGGGCCACCGACGCCGGGAAGAAGGCGTTCTCGGCCGATACCGAGATGTCCACGTGGCCCCAGTTGCGATAGGCGAACGTATCCACCGTCGAGTCGCCGACCGAATCGGCGGCGACCATCGCCGCCGTGATCGTTGCCGTGCCCACCATCAGACCCATCACGACCAGCGCGGTCTGGCCGCGCCGGCGCGTCGCTTCCCGCCAGGCCAGCGTGCCCAGCAACGGGTTGCGGTGGGCAAACCACCAAACGGAGCCGAAAGCCAGCGCAAAGATGACCAGCGGCGGGATCGCGGCCGTCATCGGACGTCTTCGATCATGCCGTCGCGCATGCTCACAACGGTCCCGGCCCGCGCTGCCAGCGACGGGTTGTGCGTCACCATCACGATCGACTGTCCCTCGGCGTTCAGCCTCGCGAACAATGACATGACCGCCTCGGTGGACTCCGAATCCAGGTTCCCCGTCGGCTCATCGGCGAACACCACGGCCGGCCGGTGGACCAGCGCCCGCGCGACGGCGACGCGTTGCTGTTCCCCGCCGCTCAACTGGTCGGGCCGGTGTGTCGCCCGATCGGCCAGACCGACCAAACCCAGCGTCTCAAGCGCGCGCGTTCGCGACTCCTTGGCCGACGCGCTCTGAAGCAGCATCGGGATCTCGACGTTTTCGATCGCGCTCAGAACCGGAAGCAAGTTAAACGCCTGAAAGACGAAGCCCATCGACCGGGCTCGATACTCGGTGCGCGCGTTGTCCTCCATAGCCGCAAGGTCGGTTCCGTCAACCAGAACGGAGCCATCGTCGATCCTCTCCAGGCCCGACAAACAGTTCAGCAGCGTTGTCTTGCCCGAACCCGACGGTCCGATGATCGCCGTCAAGCTTCCCCGTTGCGCGTCGAAGTCCACCGACTTCAGCGCCTCGACGTCGGTCCCGCCTCGATAGACTTTGCGCACACCACGCGCTACGACGATGGAATCCATTTCCCTAACTCCCGAATTCGTCGACGCCGCAGGATAGCCGCTTCGCAGCGATGTCGTCCCTCGGCGATACGATGCCGCCGATGGGCGGACGGGACTTCACCACACGCGAACGCAAGGCGCTTGCGCGGTGACGCCGTCCCCAGGACGGACCCGCGAGCGCGTGCTCTTCGCGCGCTTCCTGGTCGCGCATGTCGCGGGTGTCGCCGGGGACACGCTGGTCGCGATCGCGCTGTCGGGCACCCTGTTCTTCAACGTCTCGGTCGATCAAGCTCGATCCAAGATCGGGCTTTACCTGCTGCTGACAATGGCTCCGTTCTCGGTGCTGTCCCCGGTCATCGGGCCGTTTCTGGACAAGCGGCCGGGAGCGCGCCGGCTGGCCGTCATCGCATCGACGGCCGGCCGCGGCGCCGTCTGCGTCGTGATGGCCTCGGCCGTTCACACGGTGCTGCTGTACCCGCTGGCGTTCGCGATCTTGGTGCTGGGTCGCACGGCCGGGGTCGCTCGCGCCGCGCTGGTTCCCTCACTGGTGAGCGATCGCAGCAAGCTGGTCGCGGCAAATGCCCGGCTGGCAAAGGCGGCGGTGATCGCCGGCGCGCTGGTCGCGGGACCGGGCATCCTGGCTCTGAAGGCCGGCGGCGAAGGCGCCGTGCTGGTCTTTGCCGCAGCGGTGTACGCGGCCGGCACGATTGCCGGCCTGGCGCTGCCAAAGCCGCCGGAGGAGGGGCCGTCACCGGGTCTTGAACCGATCTTGCATCTGGGCAAGATCCGCCATGCCGCCGAGGTGCAGGCGATGGTGCGAGGGCTGGCCGGCTACCTGCTGTTCCTGATGGCGTTCAGCCTTCGGCGCGCCGGCATCAGCGGCGCGGGTTTCGGCGTGGTGCTGGCCTTCGCAGGGCTGGGCGGCTTCGCCGGAGCCGTCGCCGTGCCGCGGCTGCGGCGCGCCGGCAACGAGGAGTGGATCATCGCGACGGCGCTGTTCCTGGGTGGTGGCATCTCCTTGATCGCCGGCCGTTCCTTCGGGCTGGATCTGGCGATGGTGCTCTCGGCCGCGGTGGGGTTGACCGGTTCGGCAACGCGGCTGGCTTTCGACTCGATCGTGCAGCGCGAAGCTCCCGAAGCCGCGGGCGGTCGCGTGTTCGCCCGCTTCGAGTCCCTGTTCCAGATCGCCTGGGTGCTGGGCGCCGCGATTCCGGTCGCCTTTCGCGTCCCGATCGGCGGGGGCCTGGTCGCAGCGACGGCCGTCTACGGCATCACCGCGCTGTGGTTCCTGGCCGGCATCGGCTCGTCGGGCCGCGCCCGCATCGTTCAGAAACCCGAAGCGCGAACCGAGCGCGCCAGCGATCGATGACGCCGGTTCCACTCAGCTCCAGCCTTACGACAAGTCGATTCTTTGACGTACGAGGCGGATCATTGCCGGACGACGACCGAGACGGCGATGACGATCGAAAGAAGCGCCGTGCCGATCATGAAGCGCCACGTGCTCGATTTCACGTCCAGAAGGGTACCGGGTAAACAGGCACATCCGGGAGGGCCGGCTCGATCCTGGTCGGCAGCACCGCGTACGATGGAGCGTGAAAACAGGAGGTGACGCGTGAAGACCATCTGGAAGGGCGCGATCTCGTTTGGCTTGGTGACGATCCCGATCAAGGTCTATACGGCCGTCGAAGAGAAGAGCCTCAAGTTCAACCAGCTCCACGCTCCCGATCAGGGCCGCATCAAATACAAGCGCGTGTGCTCCGTCGATGGTGAAGAGGTGCCCTTCGACCAGATCGTGAAGGGCTTCGAATACGAAAAGGATCACTACGTGATGCTCAGCGACGAGGATCTTGATCGCGGCATCGGCGGAGCCCGGACGATCGATGTGCTCAAGTTCGTCCGAGCCGACGAGATCGACCCGATCCTATGGAAGTCCTCGTACTACCTGGCGCCCGAGGGTACCGGCGTCAAAGCCTACGGGCTGCTGCGCAAGGCGCTGGGCGACGAAGGGCTGGTTGCGCTGGTGAAGGTTGCCTGGCGCGACAAAGAGCATCTGGCAACGCTGCGAGTCAAGGACAACGTCTTCGTCCTGGAGACCATGTACTGGCCCGACGAGATCCGCGAGCCGGCTTTCGACGAGCTGGCGGAGGAGCCCGAGGTCGGAGAGAAAGAAGTGGCCATGGCTCGGATGCTGATCGACTCGATGACCGACGTGTTCAAGCCCGACGAGTTTCGCGACACGTACCGCGAGAAGCTGGAATCGCTGGTGCAGCAGAAGATCGACGGGCAAGAGATCTCCGTCGTTGACGAAGAGGGTCCGCGCGGCGCCGTCGTCGATCTGATGGAAGCGCTCCGGGCATCCGTGGCCTCCGTCCAGGCCGCCACCAAGACCAAAGAAGAATCAGCAGCAGGCTGACGTCACGAAGCGAAGAGCAGATCGTGGGTCGGTTCGGTGCCGGCTCCGGCTCCGGCTCCGGCCGGTTAGGCGCCGCAGGCGATGCCGACTCGGTATGGGGCGATTGCCGTGTCGTCGATCTTCACGTGATTGCGCGCCGGCGCATAAGCCCCTTGCGCAACCTCGTCGTCGCTCATGACCCATGATTGGACGCCGAAGTCGCTCAACATCACGCCGTTGGCCGGCCCGCCGATGCCGCTGCGGGGAACCGAGATGCGGACAACGCCCGACGCCACGTCGAACGATCCTTCCGCCGCCGCGCCGCCGAAGGATGGTCCGGAGGGAGCCGCGAAGTCCTTGGCCGGTCCCAGCGCGCCGTACCGGAACACCAGGCTGTCCCGGCCGCGCTCCGCCTGGGCGTAGGAGCGAGTGTCTGCGAAGGTCCACGACACCGTCCAGCCTTGCTTGTCGAATCCGTCCGGCGGGGGAGCGCCGATGTCGGCGACGCGAATGGACAAGACCAGGACTCCGTCGGGCGCGGCTGCGCCGGCGCCGGTGACATCCGAGGCGGGCTGCTCTTCGGGGACGGAGCCGCTCCCTGAATCAACCAGCGTCGCGTCGCCGGCCTGGTCGATAACCACCGGGCATGCGGCCTTCTCTTGATCGGCGCAGGTGACTCCGGTCACGTACTGCGCGGCGAATGTCGGCGTGTTCGGCGCCCAGTCGCGACGGTCGGGCAGACCGGCGAAGACCAGCGACGAAACGGCGCGGATCGCCGTCAGTCGCGTGGTGCCCTCGGATCCAACTTCATAGCGCGGAACCAGGATGCGAACCGAGCCACCAGCACGGTCGATCGATCCGGTTGTCGGAACGACCTTGCCGCCCACCACGTAGCCGAAAACCGGCCCGGCCTCTCGCCGCTCGGCGAAGGCCGAATACGACTGCGTCCCCAGCACCCAGCCGACGTCCCAGCGCTCCGCTTCTGCGCCTTTGGGAAGCGGCTTGTCCAGGCCGGCCAGGCCGACATCCACCAGGATGGTGCCTTCGTTGGATCCCATCTGCAGTGAGGTGATCTCGGTGGCGGGGTCCACCGCCCCGACGGGAGCCGAGCGCGTGTCCACTCCCGAACCGGTGTCCGCCCAGGTGGCCGGCACCGCGCCGCCGGTCGCGTCGGCGGTCGAGTCGGCAGTGATCAGACACCGCTCGCCCGTGCCCGACAGCTCCGGCAGGCAGATGGACCCCAGCAGGAAGCGACCGCCTTCGGCACCGCCGGCGCGATCCGTCGTTGCTGCCACAGAGTCCGTCTGCGGAAGTCCCGTTGCCGGATCCGAGCGCCAGACCGACTCTTGGCTGCCGGCCCGGATCTGCTGCAGTGTCGCCCCCGGCTGGGGGGATCCAACTTGCCGGCGATCCACGACGATTCGCACGACCGATCCCTCGGAGTACGCGCCGCCGGAGAGCGCCGGCGCCCCCTGCTGAGGGATCGCGTCGTCCACACCGGTCGCCGGGCCGGCGGTAAAGGTCCACGACGTCGCAACGCGGCCGGCCTGTGCGAAGTACCGATCGGCCCCCAGCGACCAGAAGACGGTGTAGAACGCTCCGCCGGCGCCGGGCGTAGCCCGGGCGGATAGATCGGCCACGCGCATGCCGACGATGACATACCTAGGCGAGGACGTCATCGTGACGTCGGTGATGTCGATGGCCGCTCCGGCCCGCGCGCCGGGGCGCGGCGTACCCAGCGGACCGGCGACGTCACCGCGCGGGTCGAACAGGACACTGCACGTCGTCCCCGCAAGGCTCGCGTGCGGAGCGAGGATCGCGATAAGTGCCAGGACCGTTGCTGCTGCGATGAGACGGCGCATTGTTTGCATCTCCCCTGATCTCCTAAGCCTGGTTTCCACCTATGCGGTTTCCGATGCAGATTGGGCGCGGCCGCCGGGCGGGGGCGGCTCGCAGGGCTGACCCACATTCGTGCAGATCAGCGTTCCACCAACGGTGTCGTTGCTGACGTGCTTCTGGTCCTCCGACGGCGTCACCACGTGACCGCCACCCGGTACCGACGTGGTCTTGGGCGCGGCTGCGCCGCGAGGAGCCGACGGAGCCCTTCCGGCCGTTGTGGATGCCGCCGCATCGCCGGCCGCCGGCGGCGCGACGCTTGTCGTGGCGATGTCGCGGCCGGTCGCCGGACGATCGATCGCTGCTGAGGCTCGCGGTGCATTCGAGGGGGAGGCCACAGCGGCGGGAGCCAGCGAAGAGACCGCCACACCCAGTGCCACGAACGCCGTCGCCGCCCGCGAGGCCGGCTCTGCGACCAAAGGCCCGCGGGCGGTGACGCGACCGGCAATCGCATCCAGCATGCCGCGCATGCGGGCGCGGAACGCGATCAACGGGACGGGCACCCATGCGCCGATTCTCAGCGCGACGATCTCATCCCAAGCCGGGCGGCATGCCGGGCAGGGAGTGCCCTCGTGCGCGTCGTCACCGCCCCCCAGTCCCGCCATTCGAGCCAGTGCGGGGGCGCACCCCGATGCGCCGTGAGCGGCCGCCATCCGGCCGATCAACTCGCGACCCAGCCGGCGCAGCGCCCGGTGGACGATGACGTGGGCCTGGGGGACGCGCACGTCCAAGGCGTCGGCGATCTGAGCGTAGTCGGCGCCTTCGAAGAACTTCATCCGCAGCGCAGTCAGCGAGCGCTCGGGCAGAGCCGACAGGGCGCCGGCAACGACGGAGCGGACCGCCTCTCGCTCGGCCTCGGGGGCCGGGGCGTCGGCGGCCGGCTCGGTGCCGGTCAGCGGGACGATCTTCGGCCGGCGCAGCTC
>JBKKBA010000534.1:0-4149 GCA_046714275.1 Actinomycetota bacterium | reverse complement strand
AATTTCTCTCCACGCGCCCCGATGGCCGTGGGCGCCGTCCTGTACGCAGCCGGCCTTCTGGTGCTCCTGCCGCTGCGTTTCACGCCGGTGAAGGCGCCCAAACCGGAGGCCGGGAATCGCATTCGAGAGATGAGGGAAGGACTCTCGCTCATGCTGCGACTGCCGGATCTGCGCCCGCTGGCGTTGTGGGGTGCGGTTGCCTGGGCCGGATTCAGCGTCTTGATCGGCGTCGAGCCCGTGTTCGTCCGCGACTTCCTGCACGGCGACCAGTCGATGCTGGGCTTGATGTATTCGATCGGCGGGATCGGCGCGACGCTGGGCGCTCTGGGAATCGGGTGGTTCGTGCTGGCGCGGTGCGAGCTGTTCTTGGCCGGGGTGGGACTGGCGATGGTCGGAGGATTCTTCGCCGTCTACGTCGGCTGGGCACGTTGGCCCCATGTTCTTCCGGTTCAAGCGCTCATCGGAATGGGGTTCGCCATCTATCAGACCCTAACGCAGTCTCTGGTCCAGCGCCGGGCTCCGCGAGAGGTCGTGGGACGGGCGCTGGCCGCCAAGCGCGCGATCGAAGAGACCGCCGGGCTGATTGCTGCGGTGACGGCCGGCGCGATCGCCTCGACGGTCGGCACGCGCACGACGATGTTTGCCGCCGCGGTGCTCATGACGGTTGCGGCGTTCATGCTGATCGTGCGGGCGCGCGCCCTCCCCGATCAGCCGTCTGCAACCGAGCCCGGCGAGCCCGGCGGCTCCAAGCGCGATGGCACGGATGGTTTGTCCGAGGGTTCCTACGTGGGAGACCCCGTCCACGACCTGGGCGCGCCCGTCCCTCTAGGATTCGACCCGGCGCCCTAGTGCCCGGCGTACTAGTGATGGTGACGGCGACGTGATGGTGACGGCGACCACCGGGGTGCCGCAGCGATGACCACCGAGCCGATCCTTCACGTGGACATGGACGCGTTCTACGCGTCGGTGGAAGCTCGCGACGATCCGTCCCTTCGCGGCATCCCGCTGGCCGTCGGCGGCGGTGGTCCCCGCGGCGTCGTGGCGGCCGCTTCCTACGAGGCGCGCGCGTACGGCGTCCATTCGGCGATGCCCGGAGTGCAGGCGCGGCGTTTATGTCCCGAGCTGGTCTTCGTTCCGCCCAACTTCGCTCGCTACAAAGAAGAGTCCGACCACGTCTTCGCGATCCTTCACGACTTCACCCCGCTGGTCGAGCCGATCTCGCTGGACGAGGCGTTCCTGGATGTCGCCGGCGCCGAGCGATTGTTCGGCACGCCCGAGGACATCGCTCACGCGATCCGGCACCGGGTCCGCACCGATCGTTCGCTGGTCTGCTCGGTCGGCGTCGCGCCCAACAAGTTCCTTGCGAAGCTGGCCAGCAACAAGGCAAAGCCCGACGGGGTCTTCGTCGTTCGCGCCGGCGCCGTCCGCCAATTCCTGGATCCTTTGCCGGTCGAAGATCTGTGGGGTGTCGGCGAGCAAACGGCTACAGCGCTGCACCGGCTGGGCGCGCGCACCGTCGCCGAGCTGCTGGGATTGCCCATCGGCGCGCTGGAGCGATCCGTCGGCGTCAACGCGGCCGCGCATCTGCGGGCGCTCGGGCAAGGCATCGACGATCGATCCGTCGTGCCGCATGAGCCGTCCAAGCAGGTCGGCGCGGAAGAGACCTACGAGCGCGATCTGGACGACCCCGCCGACATTCATCGAGAGCTGCTGCGCCTGTCCGAGCGAGTCGGCCGGCGGCTCCGCGCCGACAACGTCGCCGGCTGGACCGTCACGATCAAGGTCCGCTTCTCGACGTTCAAGACGATCGCCCGGTCGCGCACGCTGGACGAGCCGACGAACGTCGCGGAGCGGATCGCCGACACCGCCCGGGACCTCTACGACGCGCAGCGGCTGGTCCGGCCCCGCATCCGACTGCTGGGCGTCACGGTCACCGGGCTTGCGTCCGGCGAAGGAGCCGAGCAGCTCCGGCTGGGCGACCGCCCCGATCGCTGGCGCGCCGCCGATGGGGCGATGGACCGGTTGCGCGGTCGCTTCGGCGTCGGGGCGGTCGAGCGCGCGGCCCTGGCCGATCGAACGCCGGTGCGAGGACGTCCCCGCCGGGACCCACCGCCCGCCCGGCCCAGCCGATAGGCTCCGTCATCAAAACCGCGCGTTGGTGGCAGGGCTACGACGACCAGGAGGAGCCA
This sequence comes from Actinomycetota bacterium, assembly GCA_046714275.1. Classification (GTDB taxonomy): domain Bacteria; phylum Actinomycetota; class AC-67; order AC-67; family AC-67; genus JBKKBA01. The sequence goes on along the minus strand of JBKKBA010000534.1, from coordinate 1,960 downwards.
TGGGGGAGGAGAAGGTCCGCTACGAGGTTCTAGATCGCGTCGCCGTCGTGACGCTCAACCGTCCCGAAAAGCTGAACGCGATGGATGCCGAGGTCTTCGCGTTGCTGAGCCGGCACGGCCGGAGGGCCTCCGCCGATCCCCAGGTCCGGGCCATCCTGGTTCGCGGGGAAGGCCCATCGTTCTCCAGCGGACTGGATGTCTCGCTGTTCGGCAGCCAAGCAAGTGAAAGCGGCATTCCAATTGTCGACATCGCCGCGCTCCAGCAGGCCTTTACCGTTTACGAGCAGTCACCCAAGCCATCGGTCGCCGCCCTGCGCGGTCATTGCTTGGGCGGGGCGCTCCAACTGGCGATCGCCTGCGACCTGCGGGTCGCGGCGACCGACACCGTCCTGTCGGCCGCCGAGATCCGGTGGGGGATCATCCCAGATCTTGGGGGAACACAGCGGATCCCGCGCCTGATCGGCCTTGGCCGAGCCAAGGACATGGTCCTGACCGGCCGGAACGTTCCCGCGACCGAAGCGGCGACGTGGGGCTTGGTGAGCAGCGTGGTTGGACCCGGTGACCTTGAGCAACAGTCCATGGACCTGGCTCGCCGCTTGGCTGCCGGCCCGCCGCTGGCGATCGCCGCAGCCAAGCGTCTAACGGCCGGTGCCTTCGATCAGCCGGTCCCGTCGGGGTTGACGCGCGAGGCCGAGGCGCAGCGCACGCTTCTTGCCTCGCTGGACTTCCGCGAATCGGTCATGGCCTCGCTCCAGAAGCGCACGCCGAACTATCAGGGGCACTGAAAGGAACGATCACCGGTCGATGGACCGCTCGAAACCTCGACGGGCTATTGTCCCGCCCAGAAGCGCGCACCTATAATTCGATCAGGCCGATGACCTCAAACGATATGCCTCTCTCCGAGCATGAGCAGCGGATTCTCGACGAGATCGAGCGGCGTCTTGCTGAAGAAGACCCGAAGTTCGCGCGCGATGTCTCTGCCGCGACGCCCCGAGGCCAGTCGGTGCGTCGCCTCAAGCGGGCGGTCGCAGGCTTCGCGCTTGGGTTCGCGCTGCTGATCGCCGGTTTGCTGGTCGCGGAAAAGAACGCGATCATCCTGCTGGGCATCGGCGCGTTCGCCGTGATGCTGGTTTCGGCCATCTCGATCGCGGCAACGGCGAAAGCCATGTCGCGCGAGCATGCCGAGCGAGACAAGACGCAGAAATGGTTCGGTCGCATGGAAGAGCGGTGGCGGAAACGGTTCGACAAGGACGAAAATTAGGCGCCGACCCCCAACTTTGTCGATGTATCCACGCTATCGGCGCATCAGGTTCGCATTTTTTTTGGAAAAGAGTCGCCCACGTCTTGCAGGACATGGCGCGGTGCTTTAGAAAGTATCTCTCGCGCCTTCCCCGCGCCCGTTTCTCCCTACACGTTCACGGAGTCCTTCAATGATGGAAGGCTTTACCGCGCTCCAATCGTCACGCTTCACCGGCTGCACCGGAAACCAGCTTCGATATTGGGATAAGATCGGGTTGGTTAAGCCGGGGATCCAGCCGACGGGCGGGCGCCCCGGCGTTCGTCGTCTTTATTCGTTCCGGGACCTTGTTGCCCTCATAGTGGTCAAGTCCCTGTTGGATGAGGGACTTTCCCTGCAGCGGGTCCGTCGCGCCTATACGTATCTGCGCGATGAGCACGCGTTGGACGATCATCTGTCCACGATCCGCCTGGTCACCGACGGCAAGAGCGTGTTCAAGGTGACCAGGGACGAGGCCGAGGTCGTCGATGCGCTCCGCAAGGGTCAGATGGCGTTCTTCGTCGCGATCGACAAGATCGCGCGCGAGGTTGACGACGGCGTCACCGAGTTCATTCGCGACCGTGAGCAGTTCGTTCGGACCATCAAGGCGGCGGAAGCCGACCTGCAAGATGAGCTGTCGCCGCGCCGCCGCCGGCGCCGCGGCGCCTAAAGCCCCCGCAATAG
>JBKKBA010000533.1:0-3413 GCA_046714275.1 Actinomycetota bacterium | reverse complement strand
ATCCAGGATCTGCGACAGGAACGTGCGGTGTCCCGCGCCGTACACCCATGCGGTGCGTGCGACGGCGGCCAGCGGATGGGCTTCCAGCACCAGCCGCTCCCCCGCCGCCTTGCTCTGCGAGTATGCGCTGATCGGCGACGGAAGATCGTCTTCGCGGTAGGGGCGGCCCAGCCTGCCGTCGAAGACGAAGTCGGTGGACAGATGAACGCAGAACGCGCCGGATTCCGCGGCGGCGGCCGCGACGTGGCCCGCACCGGCGGCGTTGACGGCGAACGCATCGTCGCGCCGCGACTCGGCGGCATCGACGTCGGTAAACGCCGCGGCGTTGACGATCGCCGTCGGGCGGACCCGCTCCACGGCTTCCCGAACCGCGACGGCATCGGTGACGTCCAGCGCTTCACGGTCAAAAGCGACGGCGCGCGAGCCGAGAGCGCGGACGAGTTCGCTGCCGACCATCCCCCCCGCTCCGGTGACAAGCACACGCCCGGCCATCGCGAATTCCTGACGGCGCCGGCGCTTAGGCGCGGGACTTGAGCGGCTCCCACCAGCCGCGGTTGTCGCGATACCAGGCGACCGTGGACTCCAGCGCCTCTTCGAAGGTGCGGGACGGACGCCATCCCATGGCTCGAATCTGAGAGGCATCGATGCTGTAGCGGCGATCGTGGCCGGGCCGGTCGGGAACGGCGTGGATCATGTCCTCACCGCACTGCAGCAAGGCGCACAGTTGCCGCGCGATGTCGATGTTCTGGCGCTCGTTGCCGGCGGCGATGTTGTAGACGCCGCCGGGCACGCCCTTTTCCAGAACCAGCATGATTCCGGCGCAGATGTCGTCCACGTAGGTCCAGTCGCGGATGTTCAGCCCGTCGCCGTACAGCGCCATCGGCTTGCCGTCCAGCAGGTTGGTAGCGGCCAGGGGAATCAGCTTTTCGGGGAACTGATGCGGGCCGAAGCCGTTCGACGACCGGGTGATCACCACCGGCATCTGGAACGTATTCACGTAGCTCAGCGCCAGCAGATCGGCTCCGGCCTTCGCGGCGGAGTACGGGTTGGACGGCAGCAGGCGGTCGTCCTCGCGGAACGAGCCGACTTCGATCGATCCGTACACCTCGTCGGTCGAGACCTGCAGGAAACGCGCGATGTCGTGACGCCGCGCGGTCTCCAGCAGCACGCCGGCGCCCAGGAAGTTCGTGTGCATGAAGTTCTCAGGCGACGCGATCGATCGGTCAACGTGCGAATGCGCGGCAAAGTTCAGCACGGCGTCGTGGCCGGGCAGGATCTCATCGGCCAGTTCGACGTCGACGATGTCTCCCTTGACGAAGCGGAATCCGGGATGGTCCGCCGCGTCGGTGAGGTTCGTCAGCGTCCCCGCGTAGGTAAGCGCGTCCAGCACCGTTACCTGATGCTCCTGATCAAGCGCCAGGCGCACGAAGCGGGATCCGATGAAACCGGCGCCACCCGTAACCAGAAGCTTCAAATCACGCCCACCTTGCCGTGGTCGCCGACCATCAGCCGGTAGGCCTTCGGCTTGGACTCGGTTCGCTCGACCACGACCCCGCGGCCCAGCAGCGAGTCCTCCAGCCGGTGCATGCCCCGGATCGTGCACCCGCTCATGATCACCGAATGCTCCAGCTCCGAATCATCGATCACGCACTCGTCACCGATGGAAGTGTACGGACCGATAAACGAATCTACGATGCGCGCGTCGCGTCCGATGACCGCGGGCCCCCGGATTGTGGAGCTTTCGACGGTTGCCCCTTGCTCGATCACCACGTTGCCGACGACGGTGCTGGCGGCGTCAACGCTGCCGTGGACCAGGGACTTGATGTCCTCCAGGATCAGGCGGTTGGCATCCAGCAGGTCCTCCAGGCGGCCCGTGTCCTTCCACCATCCTTCGACGTGGTGAGCGCGCACGTCCAGGCCGGCGTCGATCAGCCACTGGATCGCGTCGGTGATCTCCAGCTCGCCGCGTCCGGACGGGCTGATGGCTCGCACCGCGTCATGGATGTTGGCGTCGAAGCAGTAGACGCCGACCAGCGCGAAATCGCTGGGCGGAACCTCGGGCTTTTCTACCAGCCGCACGACTCGCTCTCCGTCCAGCTCTGCCACGCCGAAGCGCTGGGGCTCGGGAACCCGCGCCAGCAGGATCTGCGCATTGCATTCACCGCGCGCGAACTCATCGACAATCGGCTTCACGCCGCCCTTCAGAAGGTTGTCGCCCAGGTACATCACGAAGGGATCGTCGGCCAGGAAGTCTCGAGCGATGAGCACGGTGTGCGCAAGACCCAGCGGGGCCTCCTGCGCGATGTAGGTCGCCTGCAGCCCCCAGTGATCGCCGTTGCCGACGGCGGCTTGGATCTCGGCCGCGGTGTCGCCGACGATCAGCCCTACCTGAGTGATCCCGGCGGCCGCCAGCGATTCCAGCCCGTAGAAAAGGATCGGCTTGTTGGCTACGGGGACCAGTTGCTTGGCGCTGGTATAGGTGATCGGACGAAGCCGGGAGCCGGTTCCGCCTGCCGGGACAAGAGCTTTCACGATGCCCCGGGGGCCGCGGGGCTTGGGCTGGCGCTGGCCAGCGCTTCGGCCGCGTGGTCACGGCCCAGCAGGACCACGGCATCAACGACGCGACCCAGGTTGACCGACTGGACCAGCTCGGCATCGGGGAAGTACTCCGACAGAAGCTTCGCCTTGAGCTGAGCGCCGGGCGCGAAGGCGATCTGTGTGCGCTGGCGTGTGACATCGGCGCTTTCGATCTTCCGGATGTTCGTAAAACCGATGTCCTTCAGCCGGTCCGCCCACGCGCGGCCGGCGCCGTCTACGCCCGAGGCATTGCGCAGGTCAAACGTCACGTCGGCCGGCCCCGGAATCGACTGAGAAGTCTTCCCGACATCCGGAAGCGGCAGGCTGTCCGCCATGGCCGTGAAGAGCTGCTGCGCGGGTTGCTCGTCCATCACCACGTACGAGATCCCGCCGATGATGTCGGGATACGCCGGCACGGTGCGGAAGTCGACGTTTGCCTGGCTGTAGCCGGAAAGCTTGCCGGCGATGGTGCGGATCAGGCCGAGCGAGAGGTCTTGATCGGTCGTGACGCCGGCCCGAACGGCCTGCGCCGTGCGGATCACGCGCGCAGGGTTCGTGATGAAGCCGATGTCCTTGACCTTGCTCATCAGCTCGCGCATGAACTGCTGCTGCCGCTTGATACGCCCGAAGTCGCCTTCCGGGTCGGACTTGCGCATCCGTACGAACGCCAGGGCTTTGTTCCCGTCGAAGTTGTAACAACCCGGCTTCTTCACATACAGGCCCGACTGAGCATCTTCGTAGGCCCGCTGGACGCACAGATTAACCCCGCCGACGGCATCGACGATCTTGCGGAACGACGAGTAGTTGACCTCGACGTAGTTGTGGATGCTCAGGCC
>JBKKBA010000532.1:0-6343 GCA_046714275.1 Actinomycetota bacterium | reverse complement strand
ATCTCCGGCAAGAAGGGCGAGCGGATTGTGTACGTCCGCACGCTGATGGGCCAGGACCAGGCGCCGGGCCGTCAGATCGAAAACATCCAGACCGGGCAGTATCTGTAGCGAAACAGAAGCGTAGGATGGCCGGGCCGGCCGCGAAGGCCCGCCTGAGTCGTTATCAGAAGATGGCGAAAGGGGCCGCGACGAGTCGATCCCGAAGGTGATGGGGATCGAAACCGAGTACGGCATCACGGTGCCGAACGCGCCGGACTTCAACCCGGTGCTGGCCTCCAGTGTGCTCATCAACTCCTACGCAGCCTCCGCGTCTCGCCGGGTGCGCTGGGACTACGAAGAAGAGTCCCCGCTTCGCGATGCGCGTGGCTTCGAGGTCGGCGTCGAGATCGCGCCGGGCATTGAACCGGCCGCCGACGAAGATCTGGGACTGGCCAACGTCATCTTGACCAACGGCGCCCGCTACTACGTCGACCACGCCCACCCCGAGTACTCGACGCCTGAATGCACGAACCCGCGCGAGCTTGTGGTGCACGACCGCGCCGGCGAGCGTGTGCTGGTGGATTCCATGGCTCGGGCGACGGCGGCGCTGGCACCGGGGCAACACATCTTGATCTACAAGAACAACACCGACGGCAAGGGCGCCTCGTACGGCACGCACGAGAATTTCCTGGTCGATCGCGCCTGCCCCTTCGTACGGATCGTCCGGGACTTCACCCCGTTTCTGGTAACGCGTCAGATCTTCGCCGGAGCCGGCATGCTGGGTGGGGGCGCCGCCGAGCAACCGATCCCGTTTCAGCTTGCCCAGCGCTCCGACTTCTTCGAGGTCGAAGTCGGCCTGGAAACTACGCTGAAGCGCCCGATCATCAACACCAGAGACGAGCCGCACGCCGATCCCCAAAAGTACCGCCGCCTCCACGCGATCCTGGGCGACGCCAACATGGCCGAGGTCGCTACGTATCTGAAAACCGGGACGGCTGCGATCGTGCTGCGCATGATCGAGGACGAAGCGGTCTCAACCGAGTTTCTGTTGGACAACCCGGTGAACGCCGTCCGCGCGATCAGCCACGACATCACGTGCCGCCGCACGGTCCGCCTGCGCGACGGCCGGGACGTCCGCGCCGTGGACGTCCAGTGGGGGTACTTCGAGATGGCCCAGAAGTATTTTGCCCGCTGGGAGCCCGATGACTGGACCGCCGGCATCATGGCTCGATGGGAGCACGTGCTGACCGCGATCGACGCCGACCCGCTGACGTTGGACCGCGAAGTGGACTGGGTCGCGAAGTACAAGTTGATTGCGGGGTATCGCGACAAGCACGGTCTGGCCTGGAACGACCCTCGCCTGCGAATGCTGAATCTTCAGTATCACGACGTCCGTCCCGACAAGGGCCTGGCGAATGTGCTGTACCGGGCGGGCAAGCTGGAGCGGCTGACCACCGACGAAGAAGTCGAGCGCGCGATGACCATGCCCCCGCGCGACACGCGCGCGTATTTCCGGGGTCGCTGTCTGGCGCAGTACCAGGGCGCCGTCTCGGCGGCGTCGTGGGACTCGGTTATCTTCGATGTCGGCGGAGATTCGTTGCAGCGAGTGCCGACGATGGAGCCGTTGCGGGGAACAGAGGCGAACGTCAAGTCCCTGCTGGACGAGTGCCGGACGGCGGCCGATTTGTTGGAACGCCTTCAGGGGAACAGCTGACAATCTTTCAAAAAAGGAGGTGAGGTTCACATGGCGAGCAAGAGTGGCGGAGGCTCCGAGCAGAAGAAGAAGGCCACCCAGAAGCACGATGGGGGCGAGGACGCCGGACAAGCATCCGCCGAAGTCGTGAAGAAGGGCGAGGAAATCAAGGAAGATATCGACGAACTCCTGGACGAGATCGACGAGGTTTTGGAGCAGAACGCCGAGGAGTTCATTCGGTCGTACGTGCAAAAGGGCGGGGAGTGATCCGGCGCGACTCCCCGCTCGCGCGGCGGGCACCGCGCTGCGGTAGCCTTGCGGGGCCATGAGCCAGATTCCCAGTGATTGGACGCAAGCCGCGTTCTCAGCGAACGCGAACCCGTCGTTCAGCGATTTCGTTCGAGGTGTCGATCCGGGCTTGCTGCCGGGGGATCCGTCCCCCTCGGGTGGCCCGGGGCCTGGACCGCAGGTTCCGGTCGGAACGACCATCCTGGCGCTGGTCTACGACGGCGGCGTCGTGATCGCCGGGGACCGCCGCGCCACGGCCGGCTACCAGATCGCCGACCGCCGCATCGAGAAGGTCTTCCCGGCCGACGATTACTCGGCCGTCGCGATCGCCGGCGCAGCCGGTCCCGCTATCGACATGGTGAAGCTGTTCCGCACAGAGCTTGAGCACTACGAAAAGGTCGAAGGCGACCGGCTGTCCCTGGAGGGGAAGGCGAACCGGCTGGCAACGATGATCAAGGCCAACCTTCCGATGGCGATGCAGGGTTTCCTGGTCGTCCCACTGTTTGCCGGCTTCGATCTGGTCCGTGGGGTCGGCCGCATCTTCCGCTACGACGGGATCGGCGGGCGCTATGAAGAGGCGCAGTATCACGCCGACGGATCCGGCGGCATGCACGCGCGTGGCTCGCTGAAAGTGCGCTGGCAGCGCGGCATGACCCGCCAGGCGGCCGTCACGGCCGCCGTTGAAGCGCTGTTCGACGCTGCCGAAGAGGACGTTGCGACCGGTGGTCCCGATCTGATTCGACAGATCTACCCGGTCGTCGCCGTCGTGACGGCAACGGGCTACGAGCGCGTGGGCGAGGAAGAGGTCGGACTCGCCGTCGGCGCCGCCGTCGATGAGCGTCGCAGCAAAGAGGAGCGGAACCGATGAGCCCGATGCCGTACTACGTCTCTCCCGAGCAGCTCATGAAGGATCGGGCCGACTACGCGCGGAAGGGCATCGCGCGCGGCAAGTCCATCATCGCGATCGAGTGCGCCGAAGGCATCCTCATCGTTGCGGAGAATCCCAGCGCCAGCCTTCACAAGGTGTCCGAGCTCTACGATCGGATCGCATTCGCCGCCGTCGGAAAATACAACGAGTTTGAAAACTTTCGGATCGCCGGAGTGCGTCTGGCCGATCTGCGTGGCTTCTCGTACGGCCGCGAGGACGTCACCGCCAAGGCGATCGCGAACGCATACGCCCAGACCCTTGGCTCGATCTTCACCGAACAGATGAAGCCCTATGAAGTCGAGTTGTTGATCGCCCAGGTGGGGGACGCCCAGGACACCGACGAGCTGTATCGGGTTCAGTACGACGGCAGCGTGTCCGACGAGCAAGGGTTCGTTGCGATGGGCGGCCATGCCGAGGCCCTGGTCACCAAGCTCCAAGAGGCCTATCGCGATGCGCTCCCCTTCGGCGACGCCTTCAGTCTGGCGGCCGGCGCTCTGGCCGAGGCCGACGCCGGCAGGACGCTGACGGCCGAAAACCTTGAGGTCGCCGCGCTGGAGCGGGGAAGCGCCCGTCGCGCATTCCGCCGTTTCCCGGACGCCGAAGTCCAGAGTCTGCTGGGCTAGCAAACTCGTGCCTTCGCAGCCGCCCCTTCCCCCGATGCTGCCCGGTGGTCCGCCGCCGGTGCCGCCGCCGTCCACCCAGCAGCAACCTCCTGCGCAGCCTTCCGCGCAGCCTCCCGCGCCGGCCGATCCCCAGATTCCTGCAGAGTCGCCTTTCCGGCAGGGTCCTTCTCTTCCCCCCTCCGCTCCGGCTCGGCAGCCGGCGTCGATGCCCCCGGCGTTTGCCGTTCTGGTCGTGCTGCTTGTGGTCTCCCTTATCGCCAGTCTGAACCTAGCGGTGCGGCTGGACGACTCCGCCCGGGATGCCCGGTTGAACGAGGGGCGGATCCGCGCGCTGGAGCGCGAAGTGGAGCGCCTGCGCGAAAACCCGCCCGCGGCATCGGGCTCACCGTCCCCCGGAGCGACCTTCGGTAGCAGCCCGATCGACCGGATCGCCAAGGCCGTCGCTCAGATCCGCGGCCTATCGTTCAAGCAGGGAGTGAAGCCCGAAGTTCTTTCCACCGACCAGCTTCGGACGCGGGTCGAGCAAGAGTTCGGCAAGCAAGACGCTCGGAAGGAAATCGATACGACGGACAGGGTTCTGACGGCACTGGGTCTGCTGTCGCCCAACGACGATCTGTTCCAGATCGTTCTGGGCGTGCAAACCGAGCAGGTAGCCGGCTACTACGACAACAAGACCAAACGCTTGGTGGTCGGCGGCAACGAAGCGAACCCGGCTCCGTACGATCGCGTCTTGCTGGCGCATGAGCTGACTCATGCGCTGACCGACCAACATTTCGACCTCTCGCGCCTGGACCGGCTTCAGGACGAACGGAAAGACGACGAGGCGACCGCGTACCTTTCGCTGGTCGAAGGCGACGCCGTTCTGACGATGTTCCTGTACCGGCAGCAGTTCCTGACGACCAAGGAACAGGCCGACATGGACCGGCAGGCGGACGGCCAGACGTCGTCTCGGCTGGATGCGGCGCCGGCCGTCGTCCGGAAGTCGTTGCTGTTCCCCTACGATCGAGGGGCGATCTTCGTGAACCAGTTGTTGCAGCGTGGGGGCACGGCCGAGCTCGATCGCGCCTATCGCAACCCTCCGACCTCGACGGAGCAGATCATCCATCCTCAGCGGTTCATCACGCGCGACGACCCCCAGGCCGTGACGCTGCCCGATATCGGCAAAGCGCTGGGTGGTGGATGGCGTTCGGTGGACGCCGGAGGTTTCGGCGAGCTGGACATGCAGATTCTTGCCGACCAATACCTTGCCGAGGACGACGCCCGCTCGGCCGCGGAAGGGTGGGACGGTGGCCGCTATCAAGCCTTCGAGCAGAGCGGCAAGATGTTGGTTGCGCTATCGACGGCCTGGGATTCGGGAACCGAGGCAACCGAAGCAGCCGAATCCCTTGCGGAATGGCTGCGGCCCCGCTTCGGCGGCGAGGGACGCTCATACCGCGACGGCGGTGTGGCCGGTTGGGAATCGCCATCCGGTGCCGGCGAGGTGTTCCGCAACGGATCGTCCATGGTGATGGTTATCGGTCCGGATCGCGACTTCGTCGGCCGGGCCAGGCGCTCCTTCGGGTCATAGCCCCCTTTCCGGCGTCGGTTGGGTCGCATTGGGGTATCGGTACTCCTAGATGATTCGCGTCTTCGTTCTGGACGACTCTCCTGCCACGCGCACGGCCACGATCCGCGCTCTGGGTGGTGTCGGCTGCCACGTTTCGGGGTCGTCGACGACCGATCACGCGGGAATCAAGAAAGCCGTCGTCGGCCGGGCGACGATCGTGCTTGTGTCGCTTCCGCCTGCGGGCGGCGAGGTTCTTCCGATGCTGCGCTCCTCGCTGCCGTCCGCGCGGGTGCTGGTCCTTGCCGATGACGCGGCCGAGAACGAGCGAGCCTGCGCCGAAGGCGCGGATGCCGTCCTGCCGGGCTCGGCGACGGCCGAAGAGGTGTGCCTGACGATCCGGGGTTTGGCCGCAGGTCATCATTTCGCCGCACAACCGGCGCCGCCCCGCGACGATCGGCCGCACCAGCGTCCGATCCCGGTCGCGCCCTCGCCCGGCGGGCCGGGCCTCACGGTGCTGAACCGTCTGACTCCCCGAGAGGCGGAGATGCTGGAGCTCTTGTCGGAGGGGCTGACCACGCCGGCGATTGCCAAGCGTTTGTATCTCAGCAGACGCACCGTGGAGTTTCACCTGGCACGCGCCTACCGCAAGCTGGGTGTGCGCGGGCGAATCGACGCGATCATGAGCTACACACGGCTCAAGCGACCGACGTCGGTCTAAACAGGAGCTTCCGGTGGAGGCTGCGTCGCTGGGGGATCCTCTGAGACCGCAATGGGATCCTCCGGCACGGCAATGGGATCCTCCGGCACTGCAGTGGGATCTTCCGGCACTGCGCTACCCATGTCAGAATCAGCGGTGACCCACTCGTCGCGCTCCCCGTGGCGGCTTAGGCGCAGCAGGTATCCGGTGCCGATCAGAATCAGCACGATCGACGCCCATTGGGTGCCGTGCAGCTTCACCGGTCCCACGCCGTAGAACGCGGCATCCCGGGCGAAGTCGGTGAGCAGGCGCGCGCCGCCGTACCAAACGGCAACGAACGAGATTAAAAATCCCTTGGCTCGGGGTTTGCGGGCAAGCCACAGAACGACGCCGAACAACACGATCACGCTCATCAGGTCGTAGAGCGCCGTCTGGTGGCAGCCGCTGGTGAAGCACGCAACGCGATCGCCTTCGGAGCCGAAGGCATGTGCGACGAAGCCGCTGCTATCGGCGGGGACGCGGTACGGCGCAAATTGAAAAGCCAAGGGGCTGGTCGATGCGCCGCCCAGATGGTCGCCGACGATGATGT
>JBKKBA010000531.1:0-2978 GCA_046714275.1 Actinomycetota bacterium | reverse complement strand
GTTGTGAGCCGCGTGATCCTGGACTGGGGTGACGGAACACGTCGCACCTTTGAATTTCCCCTGACAAATTGCGTTGACCCCAGACGCTATTGGCCCGCCTCAAACGCAAGCATCGCCGACCGGCATTCCTACGCGACGACCGGACCTCACACCGTCACCTTCACACTGACATCCAGCGGATGCGATGGACGCTCGCGCCGAACGACCACGATCAAGCACGATTTCAAGACACCTATCCGGGGGGGACGGGAGTCATTCACCGGCGGGCGATTGGTGGCGGGGTGAGACGGCGACGGGTCGGCGCTACAAAGGCGCTACAGAACCGTGACGGAGTCGCCGCGACGAACCGTGCCCGGCGTGCGGACGACTGCGTACACTCCGACCGACGGCTTGATTCCCAGGGTCCCGACCTGAACTGAATTCGTGCGAGCGGCCGTCCTTAGGATCCCCGAATCGTGCGGCAGATCGCTCTGCTCGAGCGTGGTCATCACGCATCGTGGACAAGGGATGACGACCTGGAGCACGACTTCACTGCCGATCGCAACGTCCTTGCCGACCCATTCGTTCTCCACAAAGCCTTGCTCGCCGGTTTCGACAACGAAGTTCGGCCGGAACCGCCGCACCTCGAAGCGCCCCGGTGGATAGGCCTGGCGCAACGCATCAAGGGTTGACGTCGTCACCAGGTGGATCGCGGCGGCGTCGAAGAACGTGCCCGGCGCAAGCGCGCCGATGTCCTCATCCGTCACGGCCTCACGATGATCCAAGCCCTCGATATCGGGCCAGTACTCCTCCAGGATCGTCTTCTCGGGCGCAAGCGCGCTGAGCGTCACGTCGCGACCGATGGCTTTCGACAGCACAGAAGAGGCGTCCGGCTGGTCGCTGCGAGCGTGAGCCCCGTCGGGGAGCTGGATCTGCACCGGCGGCAGGGGTGCTCCAAGGACGGGCGGCTCGATGTAGCGGGAATGGAACTGGAACATGGCCGGCCACGTCTTCGGGTTCTTGGCACTGCCCAGCTTCCCCGTCGCTTGATCGATGAGCGCGTAGGCGCGGTCACCCAGCACTCCCCGCTCCGTGATCGGGGTGGCGACGATCTCCTCGCCGATCATCGACTTCACCGGATAGCGCCACAAAGATGAAAGAGTTCCCGTGCTGGCCATGTTTTCTCCCCTCCAAGGGCTCAGTCGCTGCGGTGAAACCTCGATAGTAGTGCGATGCCTTCCTCAGGGGATGCCCTGTACTGTTTTGTCCGTTATATTGGTTTTTTCTTAAGAACCCTTCTTGAAGGGTTTGTCGGATATCCGGCGAATCTTCAGGGGACGCTTGCCGGCTGAACGCAGGGACCGGTACGCGCGAGCCCGAGCCGCAACGAGACGGTTCCGGTTCTGAGGCTCTCACCAGGGGCCAGGGGAAGGGGGAAGCCGCAGGTGATTCGTCGATCGCATCTTTGGCTGACGGTATTGGCGATGCTGGGTTCGGTTCTAGCATTCTCGGCGTCAACAAGCGCCGCGCCGCCACCCGGACCGCAGTTCACGCCGAATCTCTTGGTCCCGGTTCCGTCGGGTCAGGGCGGCGTCTGCACCGGTGCGCAGGTCGTGACCTGCTGGCAGAACACGGAACCGACGATCTGGGTCAGCAACCAGAACGACACCTACGTCAACGCCCTCGAGGGCGTCCCTGCCGGCTGCGACTTCTGGACGATCAACCAGGCGGGCACGGCGTCTTCTTACAAAGGCCAGTCCGACGAGGGCGCCGGGGGCGGCGACTGCGATGTGACGTCGTCCGTGAACCCGCTCAACACCCCACCCGGCACCGGGAATGATGTCGTTGCGGCGTCGTCGCTGACGCTCGGAAACATCACGACATCAGCGTCGTTCGACCGCGGTGCGACGTGGGTGCCGAACCCGGCCGGGCAGCAGATCTCCAGCGTCGACCGCGAGTGGAACACGTTCGGCGCGGCGAACAACCCGCTGGAGTTCTGGATGATCTACCGGCAGTTCCCGGGCAGCCAAATCTTCGTCGCGAAGAGCATCGACGGCGGCGTCACCTACCACCAGACCGGAACGACGCTGAACCCGTCTCCGGGCGTCACGGTCAACGGCTGCCACGGCGGATCGCCGGGCATCGGGACCGTCGGCGGATTGCTGGCCGTGGATCCGGCCAACTCGAACAACCTGTGGGCGCTGTATCACGGGCAGCCTCAGGCCGGCGGAACCTTCTATGCCGCGGTCTGGATGGCCCGCTCGACCAACGGCGGCCAGACGTGGTGTAACCAGCAGATCAGCCACACCCTCACCTCCGGCACCTACTACAACGGCGGGTTCCCCGTGCTGCGACGCGACGCGGCCGGCAACCTGTTCGCCACCTACGGCGACGGCGCCAAGATGTGGGTCGCGTACTCCACGAACAACGGCACGACGTGGACGGAGAAGGAGATCCCGACCAACGGTTTGGGCGCCGGCGGAGCGGACCTGCGCACCAACATCTGGTCGTGGATCGCGACATCCAGCAACCCGGCATTTGCCGGCCGCCCCGACATCGCGTGGATGGGTACGACCGTCGCATCCGGCGCGAACAACACCTCCGGCGCGGGTCAGGCCGGAGCGAAATGGAACGTGTACTTCGCCCGCTACAGCCTGGCCACCGACTCGTTCGTCGTCAGCAAGGTGAGCGATCACGACATCCACACGGGAAAGATCTGCGTCGGCAACCAGTCGTGCAGCGCCAGCAATCCGCGCACCCTCGGCGACTTCATGACCAATGCGACCGGCCCCGACGGGGTCGCACATGTCACCTGGGCCGACGATCACCGCACCAGCTCGGGCCGGGTGTATGTCTCGCAAGAGATCCCGAACGTCACAGCTCCCAGCATCACCTCCGTCGTGCCGAACAACGGCCCCGATAGCGGCGGGACGAGCGTCACGATCAGCGGCACGAACCTGAGCGCAGCAACCGCCGTCACGTTCGGAGGAACGCCGGCC
>JBKKBA010000530.1:0-4886 GCA_046714275.1 Actinomycetota bacterium | reverse complement strand
GTGCTGCTGAAGCGCCTGCGCGCGCATCGCGTCAAGCGCATCGACATCGCCGTCCTGACGCACCCGCACGCCGATCACATCAACGGGCTGGTTGAAGTCGCCGGCCGATATCCGATCGGGGCCGCGTTCGATTCCGGCGAAGAACCCTCAGAGGACACCAGCAAGCGCTATCCCGAATATTTGAACCTGCTGGTGCAGAAGAAGGCAACGCGAAGGATCCTGCGCACCGGCATGCGCTTTTCGCTGGGGGCATCCGTGCAGGTGGACGTGCTGGGTCCCGACCAGTTGTTTCAGGGCACCAACTCCGATCCCAACAACGACTCGGTCGTGCTGCGCGTGCGCTACGGCACATCGTGCGCGTTGTTGTCGGGCGACGTCGAGGAGGACGCTCAGGATGCTCTTCTTCAGCGCCCGGAGACTCTTTCCTGTCCCGTTTTCAAGACTCCGCATCATGGCTCGCGACATGCGCTTCAAGAGTTCTACGCCGCATCGCGTGCGCGCGTCGGGATCATCAGCGTCGGAGCAAACAACTACGGCCATCCCGCGATCGCCCCACTGCGATGGATGGCGCAGATGCGGATGCGCGTGCTGCGCACCGACCGTCACGGCGACGTGATCATCACGCTGGGCGCTGCGGGCGGCATCCACGTCCTCACCGAACGCCAACCGGACCCGGCCGTGAGCAGCAGATGACGCCAAAGGCAGCCTAAACCGTCGTTCGGCACCCCGAGCGCCCACGCCGGTGTAAATCGGACGTCGCGACAATTGGCTGAAACGCCTGGGCATTCGCTCGTTTTGATTTGACGAACGGCTCGCCGGGAGCGAGTCGAAGACTCAACCAAGATCCGAAGGCGCCGCGATTCAAGCGGCCGGCGACGCGGAGTCAGACCCGCCGCGTCCATCGGGGGAGGCAACCCACATGCGTTCATCGCTTCGCTTTGCGCTGCTCGGAATCGCCTTAGTCACGGCCTTCGTCTTTGCTCCGGTTATGGCACACGCCGCGCCCTGTCCGGCGGCGGCGTGCATCACGATCTCGGGTCGCGTGACCGGACCCGCCGGTGAAGCGGTGCCACAGTACCGAGTGCTGGTGCAGCGCGCCGACGGCTACAACGTCACGCCCATCACGGATGCCACCGGCCGTTACGAAGCGGTCGTTCCGCTTCCATCGTCCACGCAGTGCTACCAGATCGTCGGTCAGGCCGACGCGTTCTACGCCAACGCCACCACGCCGGCGAAGTCGTGCGTCACGCAGACCGTAGACCTGTCGGCCAAGGTCCGCACGCAATCGTTCTCCGGCTCGCAGAAGACCTACTTTCCCGACGCATCGACAAGCCTGACGTTCCCGGTCGAGGTTCAGGCTCTGTCGCGCAGCTTCCCCGCTCCGTTCGACGGCGCCGCGATGCCGTGGGTGTTCGCCTATCACGATCCGCACGGCGCAGAAGCCGAAGAGGGCGGCAGCCACGAGATGGAAGAGGGGGAACGCGGCGAGTTTGCTGCGCCGGCCGTCACGAAGATCGCCGACGGTGTCTGGAAGTACTCGTGGACCCGCTCGATCACCCTGCCTGCCGGGCAGCCCGGCTACTACGATTTCGACTGGGGACGCGGAACCTCGGCGTTCAACCCGATGATGGAGTGCCGCATGTACTGGTTCGGCTACGGCGCGGACTCCCTGACGCCGCAGCGCGCGATTGCCGGGCAGACCGTCACGATCACCGGCCGTCGCCTGGGCGCGGAAGCCGGTCGCGTGGTGCTGAAGGGCTCCGGCCAGGTGACCGTCATCGAAGGAAGCAGCATCGTCTCGTGGACCGATTCATCCGTCACCTTCGCCGTCCCGCCGCTGGCCAAGACCGGCTGGGCATCGATCGAGCCGCCGTCCCGCGTCGCCACAAACGCCGTCTATCTCAGCCTGGATCCCGTCAAGGTCTCTCTTCCCTAAATCCCTCCCTCCCGCTGTATCCCTCCCTCCCCATGCGGGGCGGCCACCCTCCCGGCCGCCCCGTTTAACATGTGGCATGCGTGCCGTGACCTTGATCCTGGCGTCCGACGAGTTCGTCGCGTCCGAAGAGCTGGATGCGTTGCGCGCGCAGGCCGTGGCGAAGGGCTTCGCCGTTGAAGAGGTCTCGCCCGACGACCCGCAGTCCTTGCTCTATGCGCTGGGCACGCCATCGCTCTTCGGTGACGGCCGGTTCGTGTTGGTCCGCCAGGCCGAGACGCTTCCCGCCGACGCGCAAGAGGCGATCGAGCGGTTTGCCGCCGATCCGGCCGATGGCGTCGCGCTGGCCATGATGGCATCGGGCGTCGCCGCGCAGAAACTTGCGAAGCGTCTGCCACCGGCCGCGATTGTTCGAGCCGAAGGCGTGCCGCCGTGGAAGGCCGCCGATTGGGCGGTGCGCCGCGCGGCTTCGAAGGGCCGGCGCATGAGCGGCGATGCGGCGGCCGCGCTGGTTGAGGCCGTCGGGTCCGACCTTCGTGACCTTGCCGCGTCCATCGACCGGCTGATCGAGACGACGACGTCGCCGATCGGAGCCGAGCAGGTGACCGCTCAGTTCCAAGGCGTCGAGTCCCGCGTCTATCAGTTCGTTGATGCGGTCTTCGATCGCGACCCGCCTCTGGCTCGAAAACGGCTGCGCGCGCTGCTGGAGCAAGGAGAGAATCCGATCGGTCTTCTGGCCGCGCTGCACCGGCAGCTTCGCATCGTGGCCGTGGTCGCCTCCGGCGACGGCCGGCCCGCGGCCGCGATCGCCAAGGAGCTTGGCCTTCGAAGCGAAGGAGCCGTCAAACGCGCGCAGCGTCAGGCGCGGGGGTTCTCGCCGTCGCGGATCGCGCGCGCGTACCGGATGCTGGCCGACGCCGACCTGGCTCTCAAGAGCGAGGATGAAGATCCGCTGGTTCTAGAACTGGCCGTCGACCAGATCTCAGCCCGCTGATCGACCCCCCCGGCAGCGCAAAGAACGCCCGGCAGGGCGGGGTGGCAGCGGTAGGCGAGGGGCGCCGGGTTAGGCGGCGGCGGACGACTTGGCGTTAAACGCCTTGGCCAGCTTCGCCTTGTGGTTCGCAGCGTTGTTGGCGTGCAGGACGCTGGAGGAGGCTGCCTTGTCGTAGGCGCGGCACACGGTCTGAAGCGCTTTGGCGGCCGCTTCCATGTCGTCGGCGGCCAGCGCCTCGCGGAACCGCTTGGTCAGCGTCTTCAGGCGCGACCGAGTGGCAAGATTGCGCAACCGGGCACGCTCGTTCTGCCGGTTCCGCTTGATTTGAGACTTGATGTTGGCCATGGAGCCGGGAAGTCTACCAGAGCGCGCCCCGTGACAAAAACGGAAGGGCCAATCGCGGTGGGGAACCTCGCGAAACCTACAGTTTGGCCTTCTCGATGGTTTCCTGGGCCCAGGACACCAGTCGCTCAGCACGCGCCGTGGACTCCCGGGCTTCTTTTGCCGTCGTCCGGCGTGACTCATACTCCACCACGTTCTTCTTGGCCAGGAGCAGGCGCAACTGCTTGATTTTCGCGACCGCATCTGGCGACCGGCCTGCGACCTGCTCCAGCAACTCGATCGCGCGTCGATGATCGGGGTCCGCGGAACGGCGTCCCGCCAGAGCCACGCAGACGGCATCGGCCGCGCTTATTCCCGCATGGACGGCATTCAGAAGCGCCGCGTCGTAGAGACCCTCAGCCAGCGCCGTCTCGCCCGCGTTGCTGAACTCGCGCGCCTTGGCCGAATAGCTGTGCGCCTCGCGACGAGGCACTTCGGTCGTCTTCGCGGGCGGCATCAGCCGGCCACCGCGCGTTCCGGAAGCAGTGGGATTCCGCGCTCGTCGATCTGAGTCCAAAGACGGTGGCCGGGAGTCGCTCGCGACGTCAGTCGGGTGAGCGGTTTTGTCGCGACGACGACGGTTGGGCGGATACCGAACCGTTCGTGAACCGCGGCGGAGAGTTCGGCCATTTCCTGCTCAACGGTGGCGGTTTCGGCCGGCGCGCAGATCACGGCCAGGTCGATGTCGCTGTCTGAGGTCATTGGGCCGGACGCCGCGCTGCCGAACAGCCATGCAGCCGTGATCGATTCGCTCCCGGCAAGTCGCCGACGAAGAAACTCAACCAGATTCTCCCGAAGCCGGCTCTCCCATTGGAAGAGATGCGCCGTTTGCTCGACCAGTGCGTGAGCGGGCCGAAGCCGGTAGACATCCGTTGAAGGAAGGCGCTCGACGTCCACGATGCCCTGCTCCGCAAACCCCCGAAGCACCCTGGAGCCCGTTGGATGCGCGATCCCCGCCCGCCGTGCGATCTCGCGAGCGCTGGCCCCGACCCCGTCCAGTCCGTGAAGGGCTCGCAGAACGCGAACGTGGCTGGCGCTGCGAAGCGCATCGTCAAGAGGCGCATCCAATCTCATGGAATCTAATCTTACCAGATGGAAAGCAAACGTACCAGAGAGCCATGAGAGGGCGCTCTGGCCGGATCCCGGGCGCCGGTACACTGGCTCGCACATGCCCACCGAGCAGTTTCTTCAGCGCGACTTCTGCATCGTCGCCCACGTTGACCACGGGAAGTCCACGCTGGCCGACCGGCTGCTGGAAGCAACCCATGCCGTTGAAGGCCGCCAGATGCGCGAGCAGTACCTGGACAAGATGGATTTGGAGCGAGAGCGCGGCATCACAATCAAGGCCGCGGCGGCGCGCCTGAACTAAACGGCCAAGGACGGCCGGACCTATGTTTTGAACCTGATCGACACCCCGGGTCACGTTGATTTCTCGTACGAAGTCAGCCGGGCGCTGAACGCGTGCGACGGCGCCGTCTTGCTGGTCGATGCCAGCCAGGGAATCGAAGCGCAGACTCTGGCCAACCTTCACCTGGCGATCGAGGCGGATCTTGAGATCATCCCGGTGATCAACAAGAT
>JBKKBA010000529.1:0-8068 GCA_046714275.1 Actinomycetota bacterium | reverse complement strand
ACGCTGGCCCTTCTGAATATCGGCGCGGCTACGGCCCTGCTGACCCTGGCCGCAACCGGGGGCGGCGTTTTCGACCTGACACTCGCTCGTCTACTTGCGCGGATCGTCGTCGTGCTGCGTTCACCGTTCCGCGTGCCCGCGTTCATCACGACACCGCTGCGAGCGGCGATTCCCTGCCCCGCGGGTCGGCACGTTCGCGTCGCTCTGCGTGCGGCCGCATTCGCGCTTCCCGTCGTCGGCGTCTTCGCCATCCTGCTGGGCACCGCCGATCCAGTTTTCGCCGACGTGCTGTTGCCCGACCTCTCGATGCGCGTGCTCCGCCTGGCCGATCATGTGCTGGTGATCGGACTGGGCATCGCCTTCACGGGAACGCTGTGGGTCGCATCGTCGTCGGTGCTCCCCGACTCCAGGCTGGTCACCGCGGTAACCGGCCGCGCACGCCTGAAGTTTGCCGAATGGGGTGCCGTCCTTTCGTCGCTGACGGCGCTGTTCGCGGTCTTCGTCGTCGTCCAGATGACGTTCCTCTTTTCGGGACGGCAGCGGGTAAACGTAACTCCGGGTCTTACCTATGCGGAGTACGCGCGCCAAGGGTTCTTTCAGCTTCTCATCGCCGGCGGGCTGACGGCAATCGTCATCCTGGGCGCGTGGGATTGGTCGCGACGCGAGTCCCAGCGCCAGCAAAGAGTGTTCAAGATCCTCATCACCGCACTGGTGTCGCTGTGCATGGTGATCCTGGCTTCGGCGGCGGTGCGCCTTGCTTTGTATCAGCAGGCTTTCGGCTTCACGATGGCCAGGCTTGCCGCATGGTTCGCCATCGGCTGCGTCGGTGCGATCTTGGTGGTCCTGGCCGGCGCCGTCTGGTGGGATCGGCGGCGCGTCGTCCTGGGCGCCTCGGGAGCCGCCGTGCTCTGCGCGCTGGTGGTAGCAAATCTGCTGAACCCCGGCGCCTTCGTGGCGGCGCGCAATATCGAGCGCTTCCGCTCGACCGGGAAGATCGATGCCGGCTACCTGACGTTCGGGCTTGGCCACGACGCCGTGCCCGCACTCGTCGCTCTCCTCCCGTCGCTCAAAGGGCCGGACCGCGCCGCTGTTCGCGACGGCCTGTGTATGAGCCGTCACCTGGACGACGACCTGGGGTGGCGATCCTGGAACCTGGCGCGCGAGCGCGCCAAAGAAGCGTTCGCCACATTCCCTGCGGCAGACTGTCCCGCACCGACAGGATGAGTTATAGTAAGAGTATGACTCCTAAGGACGAACAAGGATCGGAGCGGCTCACGGTTTCGCTGCCGGCAAAACTCGCCGGCGAGCTTCGGTACGAAGCGCAGCGCACCAACCGGCCGGTTTCGAACATCGTGCGCGACGCCGTCCAGAAGTACGTGGCCGATCAACCCGAGTTGCCTCTTCCGTCCTTCGTCGGGATCGGCCGAAGTAAGGGCGCCTCGGAAAACGCCTCAGAGCGCGCGAAGGAACTCTTCGGCAAAGGCATCGAGGAGGACTACCAGCGGCAGCTCCGCGAGTTCGCAGAAGACAATCAGGCTCGAACGAAGCGGAAGAAGCCTGCCAAGCCATGATCCTGGATTCCGGCATTCTGCTCGCCGCAGCCGACAAGGGGCAACGACATCACGCCGACGCGCTAAGAATCTTGGGCGAACGCGGAAGCCGTGTAGTCGCCGAGCCGGCGCTCGCCGAAGCCGACTACCTCATTCTGAAACACGTTGGGGTCGCCGCGGAGATCGCGTTCGTCCGCTCACTCGGCGAAGGAACGCTCGTTATCGAGAACCCGACCCCCGCCGACAGGACTAGGGCGGCAGATCTGGTGGAGCGCTACCGCGATCTTAAGATCGGCTATGTCGATGCCGTCACCGTCGCGATCGCCGAGCGGATCGGCGAAACCGTGATTGCCACGCTGGACCAGCGACATTTCCGAACTATCCAGCCACGTCATATCCCCGCCTTCGATCTCATCCCCTAAAGATCGTTACGGCTTCAGGATCACCTTGAGCGCTTCGCGCGACTCGAACAGCTCGTAGCCGCGCAACGCTTCCTCCAAAGGCAGCGTGTGCGTGATGATAGTGGTGGGATCTATGACCCCTTGCTTGACCAGCTCCAGCGCGCGCGTCCAGTGCGCCTGCACGTTGGCGGAGCCGCCCATCCGAATCGTGATCGCCCGCCGCCAGACCTCACCCAGGGCCAAGTCGTACGTCAGATCCGAATACACGCCGATCACCGCGACGGTGCCGCCAGGACGCACTACGTTCAGCGCGGTCGTCAGCGCCGGGGGCGCTCCGACGCATTCGATCGCGATATCGACGCCGCGCTCCCCGGTGGCTCGCTGGATGTTGACGACCGGATTCACCTTGCTCATATCGACGGGGGTCGCGCCCAACGACTCGGCGATCTTCAACCGGTCCTCGGCTTGGTGGATCACGAAGACCTGCGACGGGGAATAGGTCATCACGTTCATCAAGGTGAACAGGCCCACCGGCCCCGCGCCGGTGATGGCCACGGTCGATCCCTCTTCGACTCCGGCGCGCGAGGCGATGTAGGCGCCGGTCGAGAGGATGTCGCCGGCAAAGATGGCCTGCTCGTCGCTGAGATCCGGGTCCACCGCATGCAGATTCATGTCGGCGCGAGGGATCCGCACGTACTCCGCCTGAGAACCGTCCAGGTCACCGACGAACATGCCGTATCCCAGGATCCACATGTCGTCGCACAGGTTGTAGTCGCCACGAACGCATGCCCAACACGTCCCGCACACGATCATGAACGAGCCGACGACGCGATCGCCGGTCTTGAAGCGTTTGACGGCGGGGCCGGCCGCGACGATCTCGCCGACGAACTCGTGGCCGATCACGCTGCCCGGCCGCATGCCGGGAATCTTTCCGTGCAGCAGATGCAGGTCCGAGCCACAGATTGCGGCGGTCGTGACCTTGACGACTACATCATCGTCGTCCACCGGCTGCGGCTCTGGATAGTCGCCGAACGAGATCTTGCCGATATCGTCGAACAGCACTGCGCGCATCTGGCTCCTCCCGGTCATAGCTGGGCACAGCGAGAAGGATAGTCCGCGTGCCGGGCACCCTCCAAGGAGACTTGACGCAGCATCGCCGGCGCACGGTCATACCCGAATAATTATTCGACTAGCCTCGAATAGTTTCGAGGCGCCCGCGAAACGAGTAAAAAGAGGGCCATGGGACAGAAGAAAGATCAAATGGCAGTGGGCGATCGTGTGCGGATCGTTCAGCTGCGGCAGGATCCCGAAGGCGAGCCGGTTCCGGACGACGTTGTTGGGACGGAGGGCGTCATCGGTTGGATCACACCCGGTTATGCCGGCGAGAAGGGAGCCTTCGAGGTTCGCCTGGACGACGGCCGAATCTTCAACCTGTACGCGACCGAGATCGAGCCCGTCGCGCCTACTCAATAAGAGACCCAGAAAGCCGGCGCGGCAGCCGGTCGATGCGGGAATCGCGCAATAGGGATCCATTTCGATACTGGGGATGAGAACTCCCCTCCCCCCTCATCCCGGTCTACAATCCCAAAATATGCCCGCTGCCCCACTTCTGGACGACGCTGAGGTGGCCGAGCGACTTGCCGGCCTGCCCGATTGGCAGCGGCGCGATCGTGCAATCGTGAGAACCTGGACATTCAGGGATTTCGATGAAGCGCTGGCTTTCGTGAACCAAGTCGCCGTGCCGGCCCAGGCGCAGGACCACCATCCCGACGTCCACATCCACTGGAATACCGTCACCCTGGAACTGTGGACCCACGCGGCCGGGGGCCTGACGGAACGCGACTTCCGGCTGGCGCTCGCCATCGGGGACCTGCCGGGCGTCTAATCCCCCCGGGCAGAGTGGCCGATCCCTCGGTATATTGGCGACTCGCCATGCCAACCCTTGATTTTGCCTTCCTAGCGGACGCGGCCGAAGCCGAAGCCGGCCGCAAGTTCTATGTTCTGGGCGGCGGCATCGATCAGATCGCCGGCCAGAACTATCCCCTGACCCACCCTCACATGGCGCTGGTGATGCGCTGGCTGATCCACCCCACCGAGATGAACGTTCGGCACCATTTGGTGGTTCGGCTGGGAGATGCCGACGGCAAGGAGCTGGCGAAGATCGAGGGCGACATTGAAGCCAACGGATCGTCGGCATCGGGCCGTGAGGCCGGCGTGAACATGGTCATCAACATGGCGAACACGCGCTTCGAGCATCCCGGCGACTATTCGTTCGAGGTCATGATGAACAACCAGCATTTCAAGTCGCTGCCGCTCCGTGTCGCGACCGTGCCCATCGCCTGACCTTCGCGACGCTCGACTACGACACCTCGCGCGGCAGTCCGAAGTGAACGTTCTCTTCCACGACGCGAACTTCCTCGACATAGGTGTCACCGCGATCGCGGAACCAATCGACCACCCGGTCCACCAGCCACTCCGGCGCGGACGCGCCCGACGTGACGCCGACGGTTCCGACCCCTTCGACCCAAGCGGGGTCGATCTGGGTCTGGTCGTCGATCAGATAGGACCGGGCCCCGGCGGCGCGCGCCACCTCGGCCAGCCGCTTGGAATTCGATGAGTTGTCCGAACCGATGACCAGCACCACATCGGCGCGCCGGGCGATCTCTTTGACGGCCGTCTGCCGGTTCTGCGTCGCATAGCAGATGTCTTCGCGTGGCGGACCTTCGATATCGGGATACCGCTTGCGAAGCGCTTGAATCACATCGTTGGTCTCGTCCACCGATAGTGTCGTCTGGGACACATAGGCGACTTTGCGCCCGTCGATCGTCAGTCGATCCACGTCGGCAGGCTTCTCGATCAGCGTGATCGAGCTGGGGGCCTCCCCCATCGTGCCGACAACCTCTTCGTGGCCCTGGTGACCGATCAGCACAATGTCGTAGCCCTTCGATGCGAACGATTTCGCTTCGATATGGACCTTCGTCACCAGCGGACACGTCGCGTCGATGACCTGCAGGTCCCGCTCGCTCGCCTCATGATGAACTTCGGGCGCCACGCCGTGCGCCGAAAGCACCGCGACGGCCCCGGGGGGCACCTCGGCCAGCTCCTCGACGAAAACGGCGCCCTTGCTCTCTAGGTCCCTCACCACGTGCAGGTTGTGCACGATCTGCTTGCGGACGTAGACGGGCGCGCCGAACCGCTTCAGCGCTTGCTCGACCGTTTCCACCGCTCGATCGACGCCGGCGCAATATCCCCGAGGAGCAGCCAGAAGAACCTTCACCGCTCCATCATGCCCGACGGCGCCTCAGGCCGCTTGCGACGCAACCGGATCGCAACAGACCGGTCTCGTGCCCGCTGTGCGAACTGGCTGCGGCCGGGCTACTGGCTGGCCAGGGCGCGCGAGATGACCAATCGCTGGATCTCGCTGGTCCCTTCGAACAGGCAGTAGATCTTCGAGTCGCGGAACCACTTTTCGACGGGGAAGTCCTTGATGTAGCCGTAGCCGCCCAACACCTGCACGGCGTCTTCGGCCACCCGAACGGCCACCTCGCCGGCTTTCAGCTTCGACATCGATCCTTCCGCCATCGTGAAGGGCTGGCCGGTTCGAGCCATCCATGCGGCACGCCACACCAGAAGCCGTGCGGCCTCGGTCTCCATCGCCATGTCGGCCAGCTTGAACGCGACGCCCTGGTGCTCGATGATCGGACGGCCGAAGGTCATTCGTTCCTTCGCGTAGTCGCGAGCGAACTCCCACGCCGCGCGAGCGATGCCGATCGCCTGCGCGCCCACCAGCGGCCGCGTCGCTTCGAACGTGGCCAGTGCGCCCGACTTGCCGGTGGTCTGACCGGTGCGAGCGCGCTCCAGTTTCGCCTGCAATTTCTCTTCGCCGCCCAGCAGGTTCTCCCCCGGAACGAAACAGTCCTCCAGAACGACCTCGGCGGTGTGCGATGCGCGAATGCCCAGCTTCCTTTCCTTCTTACCCTGGCGAAGCCCCGGCGTTCCCGGACCGACGATGAAGGATGCTTGCCCGCGGTGGCCAAGTTCCGGGTCCACGGTGGCGACCAGGATGTGGACGTCGGCGATCCCGCCGTTGGTGATGAATACCTTCGTTCCGTTTAGCAGCCAGCCGTCGCCTTCGCGCTTGGCGGTTGTGCGCAGCTTCGACACGTCGGAACCGGCGCCCGGCTCGGTCACGCCGTACGCGCCCAGCTTGGGATCATCGGGCGTGCCGAACATCAGCGGCGCGAACTTCTGAAGCTGTTCGCCCGTTCCGCTGGACGCCAGCGCGGCAAGCGGCAGGCCGGTCCCCAAGATTCCCAAACCAATACCGGCGCATCCCCACGACAATTCTTCGGCAGCGATCGGCATCATCAGGCCGGACTCATCGGTCCCGCCCTGGATGTAGAAGTCGAAGCCGTACAGCCCGATCTCGGCGGCCTTCTTCAGCACCGGCCACGGAAACTCTTCGATTTCGTCGTAGTGGCTGGCAACAGGGCGGATCTCCTTCTCCGCGAACTCATGCAGCCATTTACGAAACTCGACCTGCTCTTCGGTCAGCGAAAAGTTGACCATTGGCCCGCCTCCGTTCGCCCGCCGCCGCGTCCTGCTCCGATAGTGCATACCCGAAGCGTGATCGGCCGGTTCGTTCAAATGTTACTTGACGGTAACTTACCTGCCGGTAATATAAGCCTCGATTTAGGCTCCGTCAATCCCGCCGGGAGCGCCCGCCGGGCCGTCTCTCAAGTCCCGGTCGCCGATGAGGAATCGAGGCAGGAATCAAGCATGGCAACAAGACGGCTTTCCGCGGAAGCGCGTCGCGCGCAGCTTCTTCAGGTCGCCCGCGAGGTCTTCGTCGAGGACGGCTATCACGGCGCCGCGATGGAGCAGATCGCCACGCGCGCCGGCGTAACCAAGCCCGTCCTGTACCAGCACTTCGAGTCCAAAAAAGAGCTGTACCTGGCCCTGCTGAGCGAAGACATGAACGCCCTACAGACCCGGGTCGAGTCCGCCATCGACGACGCCAAGTCCAACCGCGAGCGGATTCAGCGCGGCCTGGCGTCCTACTTTGAATACATCGAGGCAAACGAGGGATCGTTTCACCTTCTCTTCCGCGAAACGCTGGGTGCCGAGCCGGATTTCCGGGAGGTCATCGAGCGCTTCCGGGATGCGGTGGCCGCCCGTATCGGCAAGATCATCGCCGAGGAAACCTTACTGCCGGTCGCGCATTCCGAGCTGCTGGCGCGCGGTGTGATGGGGATGGGCGAGTCCGCGGCACAGTGGTGGCTGGAGCGTCGCAGCGTGGATAAGGCCGAAGTGCTAAAAGATCTTGCAGATTTGGCGTGGCGCGGCTTGTCGGGCGTCCCGCGCCGAGACGTATAGCCGGAATTTCGGGGAGGAACCAACGTGCCGAAGAACACCGTTCAGAAGCGAGCGAGGGCCAAGCACGACCAGCAGAAGCAACAACGAAAGAGGGCCCGGCGGATGCGGCAGCTTCGCATCTGGGGCACCGTTGTCGCCGCAGTCGTCTTAGGCTTGGTTCTGTTCTTGATGTTCCGCAGCGACGGCACCGGGAAGGTCTCGCCCGGCGCGACCGGCGCGTCCAACGGCACGACCGGGAAAGGTCCCGCGGCGTGTGGCGGCAAGGCGAAGGGCCCGTACACCGGCAAGCAGTACAAGGCCTATCCGAAGACGGTCATCGATGCCGCCAAGACGTATACGGCCAAGATCGAAACGTCCTGCGGCACGATCACTGTGGCGCTGGACGCGAAGGGCGCACCGAAAACCGTCAACTCGTTCGTGTTCCTGGCTCGTGAAAAGTACTTCGACAACACGATCTTCCACCGTGTCATCCCCGGCTTCGTGATTCAGGGAGGCGATCCGAAGGGCACCGGATCCGGCGGACCCGGCTATCAGTTTAAGAACGAGACGGATCCCGACGATGCGTTCGACAAGCCGGGGGTGCTGGCGATGGCCAATGCCGGGCCCGACACGAACGGCTCACAGTTCTACATCACCGACGGCCCCGCGCCCCATCTGAAGGGCGGCTACACGATCTTCGGCCAAGTTCTCTCCGGCCTGGAGGTCGTCACCAAGATCACAAAGATCCCCCTGGACAAAGAG